>CAISXI010000168.1 GCA_903889425.1 uncultured Roseiflexaceae bacterium
GCAAAATTAATGATGCGAGATTGCCTGATTAGCGCTCTAATTTGTGTTGTTGCATCACCGATTTGCGCCAGGCGAGTTCTTTGGTTTGGGCATCCATTACACTGGCCCGCCACTCGATATCGGCTTTGAGTTGGGCAATTTCGTGTAAATGTTGGTGCCGGCGATAATCCCAGTAGATTCGTGTTTCAGAGGGGATTGTCGCATCAGATTGCGCAAGTTGCTGGCGTATCTGATCGAATTGTTGTTGGACGGCGAGATCGGCCATATCTCGTTGGCAGAGCGCATAGACTGTCGCTACATGCGGTACCATGTCGGGGTGGCTAGCAAGGGTGTCGTCGGCGATGGCGTGGTGGCGCTCGCCTTTCGCCAAAAACGCCGTTAATTGCTGTCCAAGTGCCGTATCGACTGCTGGCAAGGGGAGATTGAGCAGACCTGTGACTGGAGATAGCGCTGCCTGCCAGTCATTGAGCAAATCGCTGTAGCGCAATTGTACTCGGGGCAGGTGGCGGGTATGGTACTCGGCAGTCAGGGTGTAGCGGAGCCACAATTGCAAGCCGACCTGGGTGGGCATCTGGTCCCGGGCCTGTAGTGATGCGGCCACCTCGAGAGGGTTGCGGAGCATCAATACGGCAACGGTGGTGTATCCAGCTTGCGCAAGCGGTGCTTGCCAAAGTGGTAAGGTGTGACAGATGCGGGGGTCTTTGACCAAGGCGACGGGGTGGGGGATAACATGACTGCTGACAAACGCTGCAATATCGTGGTTGGCAGCTTGAGTGGCAGGCGTACTGTGGTCACAAATGGTGGTGGGGATGAAGGGATCATCCCACGTGTAGCCATGCCCTGCGAGGAGCTGGTCGTGTATGTCCACGACCTCGAGTGGTTCCCAGTGACCCGAGGAATTGTGATGGGTGTTGCTCATCATTTCGCCGGGCAAGGCCGCCCCCAACAGATTGAGGGCGCGGGTGACGGCCGATGTGCCACTGCGGTGCATGCCCAGCACGGCGCCAAATATATTGCGGGTCATTGTCACCATCCTTAGGCGTGTAGGTTCCCATGACTGCGGAGCCATTCTACGATGAGGATAGCTGATTCTTCGGGAGTGCGGTTGACGGTTTCGATGTGTATTTCGGGATTGCTGGGGGCTTCGTAGGGTGAATCTATCCCGGTCATGCCGCGAATCTCACCGGCGCGAGCGCGGCGATAGAGCCCTTTGGGGTCTCGGCGTTCGCATTCGGCGAGGGGTGTATCGATAAAGACTTCGATGAATTCGCCAGTGACAATCGTGCGCCGGGCGCGATCGCGCTCGCTTTGATAGGGCGAAATCAGCGATACAATCACAATCAAGCCGGCATCGGTTAGTAAGCGGGCGACTTCACTGACGCGGCGGATGTTTTCGATGCGATCAGTGGCTACAAACCCGAGGTCGCTACTCAGACCGTGGCGAATGTTGTCACCGTCGAGGATGTAGGTGTGCTTGCCCTCGGCGGCTAGTGCCCGTTCGACCAAATTGGCAATGGTTGATTTGCCGGCGCCGGATAAGCCGGTTAGCCACAGCACGCCTGGTTTCTGGTTTTTGAGGGCCGAGCGGGTGGCTTTGCTGACGTCGTGTTGTTGCCAGGTGATATTGCGGGCGACGCTGACGTCACTAATAATCATGCCAGCAGCGACGGTTTCGTTGCTGATGCGGTCAATGAAAATAAACCCACCCATATGCCGATTGGCGGTATAGACATCGTGGGGGATTTGGCTTTCGAATTGCACCACACAAATGCCGATTTCGTTCATCTCGAGCTGTTCGGCACTAATTTGTTGCATGCTATTCACGTCAATTTTGCCACTGATTTTGGTGATGACAGCAGGGACGGTGGCAGTCCCTAGTTTGCACAAATATTGCCGTCCCGGTTGGACGGGGCTTTCGTGCATCCAGAGCACATGCGCTTCGATGCGCTCGGCAACCGATGCCGGTTGCACTGCGCTACAAATCACGGCCCCCCGACTCACATCGACCTCGCGGTCGAGGACGATGGTAATCGCTTCCCCACGGGCCGCTGAGTTTTTTTCACCATCATAATGTGCAATCTGCTGGACGTGTGCCAGTGTGCCCATTGGTTGGATGCGCACTTGGTCACCAATCGTCACGCTGCCGCCGGTGATGGTGCCACTAAAGCCGCGGAAGTCTTGGTGGGGGCGATTGACCCATTGCACCGGCATCCGGAAAGGCTCGGGCTCGCGGGCGGCATCGACGTCGACTTCTTCGAGGAAGCTCATAAACGTCGACCCTTGGTACCACGGCATATTGTTGCTATGCCGAAAGACGTTGTCGCCATTGAGGGCTGACAACGGTATGGCCGTGATGCTGGTGAAGTTCAGCTGGCGCGCAAATTCGCGGTATTGGGTCTCGATTGTGCGGAAAATCCGCTCGTCAAAGTCGACCAAGTCCATTTTGTTGATGGCCAACACCACGTGCCGTATCCCCAACAACGAGGCGATGCAGCTATGGCGGTGGGTCTGTACCAACAATCCCTTGCGGGCATCGACCAACAACACGGCCAAATCAGCCGTCGAGGCGCCGGTGGCCATGTTGCGGGTATATTGTTCGTGGCCGGGGGTGTCAGCGACGATGAAGCGCCGTTTGGCTGTCGAAAAAAAGCGATAGGCCACATCGATGGTGATGCCTTGCTCGCGCTCGGCTTGCAGTCCATCGACAAGCAACGACAAATCGAGGGCGGCTTCGTCACCCAGCTTGCGCTGACTTTCGATGGTGATGCCCCGCAACTGGTCTTCAAAAATCAACTGGGCGTCGTACAACAAACGGCCAATCAAGGTTGATTTGCCGTCATCGACGCTCCCACAGGTCAAAAAGCGGAGCAGGCTACGGGTGCTATCAAGCGTGACTTGGCTCATTAGAAGTACCCTTCGATTTTTTTCTGCTCCATAGAGCCGGGCTTGTCATAATCAATCATGCGCCCAGCGCGTTCAGAGGTTTTGGCACTGAGTGTTTCGTAGACGACTTCTTCGATGGTAGTCGCATCAGATTCGACTGCAGCCGTCAGTGGGTAGCACCCTAGCGTGCGGAAGCGAATCATACGCATTTGGGGCGTCTCGCCGACATTGAGTGGCATTCGTTCGTCATCAACCATCATGATTTGACCATCACGAACGACGGTGGGGCGCATTTTGGCGAAATAGAGGGGCACAACTGGGATTTTTTCGCGGCGGATATATTGCCAGATATCGAGCTCTGTCCAATTGCTGATGGGGAAGGCCCGCACACTTTCGCCGGGGGCGATGCGGGTGTTGTAGAGTTGCCATAATTCGGGACGCTGGCGTTTGGGGTCCCAGCGGTGATGTTGATTACGGAACGACATGATGCGCTCTTTGGCGCGTGAACGCTCTTCGTCACGCCGTGCGCCACCGATCGCACAATCAAATTTATGCAAATCGAGTGCTTGACGTAACGCCACCGTTTTAAGTTCGTCGGTATGCACACCTGAGCCATGCGTAAATACATTCACGCCGTTGGCAATTGCATCTTCGTTGCGGTGCACCAGTAGCTTCATGCCGGTTTCGGTCATGCGTTGATCGCGAAAGGCAATCATTTCGCGGAACTTCCAGCTGGTATCGACATGCAAAAGAGGAAATGGGGGAAGCGAAGGATAAAACGCTTTGAGAGCGAGATGCAACAACACCGACGAATCTTTGCCGATGGAATACATCATGACTGGGCGTTCGAAAGAAGCTGCCACTTCACGGATAATATAGATACTTTCCGCTTCGAGATTTGATAGATGATCCATGCATCACTCCATGATAATATGGCGTGTATTATATCATACGTAGTAGGAATTCTCTGAATGCGTCATGCTGATGTAAGGATGATATATGGCACAATTATTTGATTACGTTGCCCGCCAAACACCATTGATAGTCGATGGTGCCCTTGCCACCGAAATGGAAACCCGCGGTGCAGATTTGCACGATTCACTCTGGTCGGCGCGTTATCTGTTTGCGCAACCGCAATTAATCCATGACGTACATGCCGATTACATTGCCGCCGGTGCCGATATCGTGATTACTGCTAGCTACCAAGCGACTATTGCGGGATTCCTCGCCCGGGGCTGGACGCAATCCCAAGCCGAACAACTCATCCACACCGCGGTCTCCATTGCGCAATCCGCCCGCGACGCCTGGTGGAGTGCCAATGCCGCCACAACGACCCGTTTGCGCCC
>CAISXI010000169.1 GCA_903889425.1 uncultured Roseiflexaceae bacterium
CGTATAATGGAGACATTCCGACGATAGACAAAAAGGAGCACCACCAATGCAACAGCAACGTACCATTGATTATGCCGATGCCCAGAAGGCGTTGACGGTGATTGTGGCAGAATTACAGCGTCGCAACGCGATTGGGGTAATTGCCGTGGCCGACAATCATGGCGAATTGATTGCCTTTGCGCGCATGGACGGAGCGCCGTTCCAATCGATTACCATTGCCATCAACAAGGCCTTTACGGCGGCGCGGGCAGGCAAACCGACCCGTGAAATCGGCAAAAAAATCCGTAGTGCGGATCAAGGCTTTGATATCAGTTATTATGGCGACCCGCGCTTTATCGGTTGGGGCGGTGGCATGCCAGTACTTGTCGCTGGCGAATGTTTGGGGGCGGTGGCCGTGAGTGGCCTAAGCGAAGACGAAGATGCCGAAATTGCCAGCATGGGGATTGCGGCGATTTTGGCGTAATAATCACGAAAAAAGCGGGAGCGACGCAGTATGTTGCGTCGCTCCCGCTTTGTTACCACCGAGGGGGATTATTGCACGGGGTTTTCGTTGTTGGGTTTGTCAGAATTCTCGCTGGGGGCGCTACCACTCATGGTAGGCACCGATGATGCAGGTGCGGCAACTGGAGCGGCTGCAGCGGCTGATTGACCAAACCACGGCAATTTGGGGGCGGCAGCGACAGCAGCGGCTTGGACGCCGAGGTACGTGTCGCTTCCAAAGCCAATGCTGGGGTAGGTTACATACGGGAACAACAAGGCGCCAACCACATTGAGGGGTTCATTGGGGCGCCCAAATGAGGCAAGCAGTACACGGAGCATAAAGTAACGTACGATAATGCCGGCAATGATAAACACGCCGAAACAACCCAACACAGCCGGAATCAGGATAATGCTCGCCCACAAATAGTACTTGTAAGTGGCAGGCAAGCCACAGATCTCGACTAGCACTGCGTCGTTGTAAAGCGGCACGATGGCAGCCCAACCAGGTTTACCAGCCTTGACAAACAGCTTCCACATGCCAACGAGACTGGCGGCAAACAACGCAAAGACGACGGCATAGGTGCCGCCACCAATGAGACCAAACATTTCCAACTGCGACTGGAGTTCAGCGTTGTCAGTGCTTAACTGCAACAAATAGGGGATTGACATGATATTTTCCTTATAAAACTGGATACATGGCTATTATAGTAGTCAATGAAATAGTTTGTCTATACAAATAAATATCCCCCAGCACCACGTGGTACTGGGGGATACACACCCTAACTTATCGTGGTTTGTTGAGATCGTCGTCGGCATAGCCCTTCATCGTAGGGATGTCTGATGACTGATTATTGTCTGCCGGGGTTTGATCGCTCGATTGGGTCATGGTGGGGATGGACGATGCAGGTGGATTGGTGTTGATAGGGGTACCCACTGACGGTGCAGCTGAATTTGTGGCTGCACTATCGATCCACGGCAGATTAGGCAAGGCGGCTACGGCATCGGCTTGGGGTCCGAGGTAGGTGTTGGCGCCAAAACCAATCTGTGGGAAGACAATATAGGGGAAGAACAACGCGAACAGGCGACTCCCAGTACCGTTTTCACGGCCATAGGCCTTGAGCAATGGGCCATAGGTAAAGAAATAGATAATCAAGAGCAACACTGCGCCAAACCCAGCCAAACCGCCGGTAAACATATTGAGGGCGAGGGCAATCCAGGTGTAGTAGGTCCAGACCACGGGCGTACCGGAGATTTCGTTGCGAATCATGTCGCTATAAAAGGGGACAACGGCGGCCCAGCCCGGGCGCCCCGCTTTGTCGAACATCTTCCACATGCCAACGATGGTGGCAATCGTCACGATGAATATCACCGCCATAAAACAAACCCCAATTGCCCCAAATGCCATGAGTGCGCCTATTGCGGCGGTATCATCGACGGGGGTATCGGTCTGCAACAAAAACAACGACATGAAGTATTCCTTTCAATGATGTCACGATATGTGTGTTTGTATTTTAGCACCAACAGTTTGTTATGTATAGACGCAGTAGGCATGGAATGTCCACCGTACACGTACACGGACACAGATTGTTTATAATGACCAAAGCACGTAAATATACCGAAAGGCACCGTCATGTACATTCCCGTAGCAAACCGTATCAACGAGCGGGCGCGGTTAATCCAATTCATGCAGCAATACGATTTCGCGACATTGATAAGCAACGGCGATGCCACGCCGTGGGTGAGTTTTGCGCCGGTGATGGTGCGGGTGGAGGGTGACGAGGTATGGGTGGACTTCCATTTAGCCAACGCCAACGGGCACAATCAGGTGTTGCAGGCGGGAGCAGTGGTATCGGCGGTGTTTCACGGGCCACATGCCTTTATTTCGCCCAGTTGGTATCCTGCCAGCCCTGGTGCCGTGCCCACTTGGAATTATGCGGTGGTCAACGCCAGTGGGGTAGCAGTCGCCCATACGTCGGTAAGTGACACCTTGCAGATGGTCAATCAGTTGAGTGAGTTGTACGGCACGCCGGCCTATGGGCCCGACGACGTACCGCACATGCTCAAAGGGATTACCGCATATAGCATGCAGGTGACTAGCCTCGAAGGCAAGTTTAAGCTGGGGCAAAACCGCCCCTTGGCCGACCGCATCAATATGCGTCAACAGCTGGCGTCGTCAGCGCGGCCCGCCTCGCGCGATTTGGCCGAACTGATGGCCGAGTTTGAACCTAAGTCTGAATAACACGCACCCACAGGCATCACCAAAAATCGTCTGGGAGCGCAGAAATGTGGCGGCAGGCGAGCTGTATGTGGCTGATTCACGGCTCGCCCCCACGTGTTTTCAAAAAAGAAAAAAGGAGCAACAATGCCTATTCAGTATCACATTGGCTATGCACCCGGGTTAATCGGCTGGATGGTGGCGGC
>CAISXI010000170.1 GCA_903889425.1 uncultured Roseiflexaceae bacterium
GCATGTCGCCCAGGGCGGTGCCCCGGGCTATTGCATTTCGCCCCTTCAGGGCGACGCCACGGGTTCATGCATGTCGCCCCGGGCGGTGCCCCGGGCTATTGCATTTCGCCCCTTCAGGGCGACGCCACGGGTTCACACATGTCGCCCAGGGCGGTGCCCCGGGCTATTGCATTTCGCCCCTTCAGGGCGACGCCACGGGTTTATGATTTAGTGCTACAATACACCAAACTGTAATCTCTAAATCGCGTTGGTGTGTGAAAGGTGGGCGCTTATGGATATCGTTATAAGCGTGTTGGTCGTATTGGCGCTTTTTGCTGGTGTGGCGCTTGGTGCGTTCCGTCATCGCATTTATGGCGTCTGGTCATTTTTTGGTGTATTAATGGCCATGACCGTGGCAAATGTGGCCGGTTCGCTGTTTGGTACATACCTGACTACGACGGTGAATGGCGATATTGTGACGGTGACGGTGCTGGTGCAAATCACGTTGGTGGTGGTGATTTCGTTGTTAGTCAGTTATTACTGCGACAACCTGATTCCGATTACTCCCGACCCCAAGACCCAGTCAGACAATATCTACGCAGGAGCGTTCGGTTTTGTGAACGCATATCTGATTGTGGGATCTATCCTCGGGTACCTCAAAGCTATCCCCAATGCAGATCCCAAAATCGCCGGAAACATATTTGCAAATAGTTTCAACGACTGGTTGTTTTTTGCGTTGCCGTGGCTGATTTTGGCGACATTTCTGTATGTGATTGGCTGGGCTTCGGTGCGCAAAATCCGCGAAGCCGTCAATATGCTCAAAGCCAGCATGCAAAAACCACCGGCACAGTCGACCTCCAGCACGACTGGGTCGTTGTCGACGTCATCAACATATAGTGCGCCGGCAACTGCTAGTTGGCAACAACCCTCATCAAGCTATTCTTCGGGATATCAATCAAGTAGTGTCGCTGCCGCAGTGGCAACGCCAGCCATAGCTGCTATCCCAGATGAACCAAAGCAGGGGTTTTTTGGACGCTTGTTTGGGGGCTTCGGGCGCAAAGAAGAAGAGCCCGTAGAAACCCCACCCCCAGCCAACCCGTCGCCAACAGGCTATGGCAGCTATGGCTTGGGCAACAACACGGGATATGGGTCGTCAAACGCCGGCTATCAAACTCCCATGAGTAATCCCAGTGGTGCCACCCCTCCATATGGCATTAGTACCGGGGCGATTAGCGGGGCAAATCCCAGCTATGGTACGCCTGCACCTGCCGCATATCAACCGCCGGCACAGCCGAGTTTTGGTGGGTATAGTGCATCGTCATATACCCCGTCACCCCCGCCCGCTGCGCCGTCATACACGGCGAGTGGTGGCTTTGGGCAACCCAGTAGTGGTTTTGGGCAGCCAAGTGCACCAAGTAGTGGTTATCAGCCACCGTTTGGTTCGTCGGTGCCGAATAGCGGCTATACCCCTGCTAGCCCATTTGGGGCGAATGCGGGTTATAATCAGCAAAACGAAGAAAATGAATACGACCAGTCTACGTATGAAGAAGATAACGACCAAGAAGACGATAATGAAGGGTTTCGCTATAACGGCCCAAGTGAACCCCAACCGTATCGTGGTTAATCCATAACAAAGCGGCGGTAGTCAATACTGACTACCGCCGCTCTTTTTTGACGTACCTAAAAGGAAATTGCTTGGTCTTGAAGCACCGTGTTGGGCCAGAGGCGCAAGCCATGGGCTAGTTGGTTGTGGCTGCCAATCTGGCAATCGTCGCTGACAATGACCCCGCGTAGGATTTTGGTTTCGGCGCCGATCTGGTTGCGGTTACCGACGACGGCATGATCAAGGGTGCACTTCTCGCCAATTTGATTCTGTTGCCAAATCACACTAGCCGTAAGCGTGCTGTGGGCGCCGATGTGGCTACCATCACCGATGACGGTGGGTCCCACAATGGTAACACCCGCCCCAATGGTAACACCGGCGCCAATCACGACGGTACCATGAATCTGGGTGTCGTTGGGGATGACGGTATCAGCTGCCACCCACAAGTCGGGGCGAATCTGCTGACCAGGTAAGCCAAAGCGCACTTTGCCATTGAGGATGTCGTGGTGGACATCGAGGTAGGTTTGCGGCTTACCAATGTCGGTCCAGTACGCATCGCCCACAAAGCCGTACATGGGGTGATTGTTTTGCAAGGCGGTGGGGAAAAGGCCCCGTTCGAACATGTAGTGTTGCCCGGCAGGCGCATAATCGAGCAAATGCGGCTCGATGATGTAGGTACCGGCATTAATCATGTTGGTGGTGACTTCTTCGGGCTTGGGTTTCTCCAAAAAGCGGGTAATCCGTCCTTCGGCCGTAGTTTCGACCAACCCAAAGGCGGTAGGGTCTTCGACGGGGGTGAGGGCGATGGTGAGTTCACTTTTTTGGGCGCGGTGGTAGCGGAGCATAGCCTGCAAATCGAGATCAGTCATCACATCGCCATTAAAGACAAAGGTAGTGTCATCGAGCATGTGGGCAATGTTTTTGACGGCACCAGCAGTGCCACGCGGCTCGGGTTCTTCGATGATGTGTACCTTGATGCCGAGGCGTGAACCATCGCCGAGGGAATCGCGGAAGCGTTCGGCCAGGTATTGCACGGCCAGAATCGCTTCGTCGATGCCTTGGTCACGCAGATTGGTGAGCATCCATTCGATGAAGGGCATGCCGACCAAGGGGAGCATCGGTTTGGGGGTATTGCAGGTCAACGGGCGCAGGCGCGTCCCGAGCCCACCAACGAGAATTACAGCTTTCATGCCTATGACTCCTTGATTGCCTGACGCCAATAGTCAAGCATATCGCTGAGGGTGGTATCGAGGGAGATGTGGGGTTGCCAGCCGGTGGCGTGGCGCAGGCGCCGGTTGTCACAGACCACATCGGGGACGTCGACCGGCCGTAAGCGGGCCGGGTCGACTTCGACGGTAATCGGTACCCGACTATGCGCCACGAGACGCTCGAGGAGCTGGCCGATTTCGTGGGATTGCCCAGCCCCCACGTTGTAGGCTGCCCCGGCTTCACCATGGGTCAATAAGGCCTCGTAGGCGGCTGCCACATCACGCACATCGCTAATATCGCGGCGAGCCGATAGATTCCCCACCTTGAGGATGGGTGCTTGACGGCCAGCTTCGATGCGGGCGATTTGGGCGGCAAAGGCCGACAAGGCATAGGCGTCGCTTTGGCGCGGGCCAATATGACTAAACAGCCGCAGGCGAATGGTACGCACTTTGTGCGACACAAACCACTGGTAGGCGGCCATATCGGCGGCGGCTTTGCTGACACCATAGGGGGTGACGGGGCGGAGCGGCTCGTCTTCGTTGATGGGCATATGGTCGGCCGGAACATTGCCGTAGATTTCGTTGCTGCCGGCAATGATGATCAGCGGGTCGAGTTTGAGCTCGACGGCGTATTGCATCAAGGCCACGCTGGGGAGCACGTTGTCGTGCATGGTGTTGACGGCATCGCCAAATGATTTGGCGACACTGGCTTGGGCAGCGAGGTGGATAATCGCATCGGGGGCGATGGCGGCCATGGCGGCACGCAGTGCTGACTGGTCGCGCAAATCCATGCTGACCAGCTGGACATGACCATTGAGCGCGGGCAACGTTAATTGGCTGCCACGGGCGATGCCCCACACTTGATTGGTGGGGTTGGTGATGAGGCGTTGGGCTAAATGCCCGCCGACAAATCCATTAATACCGGTCAGTAGAATTTTCATGATTGGTATTATACCGTGAAAATGCAGGGATATAAAATCGGAGAGACGCAATATGGTGCGTCTCTCCGAGGGGTGTCAATATCCGACAGGGTGATTATTCGTGGGGTTCGCGGGCGTAGATGCCAATGCCAGGGTCAGCGAGGGGCAACGACGGTGCGTTGGTGTTGGGCGCCGCCGAATCAACTACCGTCTCGCTGACGGGTAATGGGGCGGGCGGCGGTGACAACGGCTCATTGACAAAGGGGTGGGTGGCTTCGACCCGTGCCAAGATGTCGTTGACGTCGATGTCGGTCAACTCATTGCGCAAAATCAAGGCTTCGGCAATGGCAATCACGGCATCGCGGTTTTGATCAACCAAGTGCTTGACCTTGCGGAACTCTTCGGCCAAGATGGCTTCGACTTGTTTCTTCATGTCGCCGCCGCGCATCGCTTCGGGACCAAAGGCCAAGTACGAATAGAAGCTGGTGTCCATACCGTAGGCGCCGACCATGTAGGTGGCGATGCCGGTGGCCGAGGCGAGGTCGCCGGTGACGCCGCTCATCTGGATGCCGAGGAAGGATTCTTCGGCGGCGCGGCTGGCCAACGAAATCTGCAGGCGTTGCAAGAGTTCATCTTTGGACTGGGTGTAGATTTCTTCTTCGGGCTTCCAGGCGGCAAAGCCGAGGGCATTGCCGTGCCGGATGATGGTGACCTTGGTCAGGCGTTGCTTGCGCAACAATTTGACCATGGCATAAGCATGACCGGCCTCGTGGTAGGCCAAGCGCCGGCGTTCTTCGTACGACATACCACGGATGGGCTGGCGCAAGCCGTATTCATGCATTTCGCGAGCCCGACTAAAGTCCCAGTAATTGATGGCTTGGCGATGGTCGAAGTGGGCATGGATGACCGCTTCGTTGATGACAAACTTAATCGCCACGGGGGTATAGTGGATGGTGTCTGACATCATGCGATCCATCGGCATGGGTTCGTGTTTGACTTTGCCCAAGTAGTATTCGAGGATGTCGCGGCGGCCATCGGCATCAGGGTATTCGACGACGATTTTGCGGTCAAAACGGCCTGGGCGCAACAAGGCTGCATCCAAGGATTCAGCCAAATTGGTGGCACCCATGGTCAACACGGGGGGCATTTCGGGTTTTTTGCGGCGCAAACCAACCGAGCGGAGCAATTTGCCGTAGAGGCTAGGGTCTTCGGGGGGAGGGTCCATCTGGAGCAACAGTTCGTTGAGCAGACCCGAACCACCGCCGCCCATGCCCATCATCATCGGGGCAATCCCACCACTATTGGCCCCGGTAATGCCACCGGCTCCACCCATCAATGATGCACTACGGGCACCACCAATGGCGTCGATTTCGTCGATAAACAAGATACAGGCACCGTATTCTTTGGCGAGTTTGCGGGCTTTGCGGAACAACATCATGACTTTGATGCTGCCCATACCCATAAAAGCCGAGGTCAGTGACGGGGCGCTGAGGTAACCAAACGGTACGCCTGCTTCGGTCGAAATGGCTTGGGCGAGGTAGCTTTTGCCGGTGCCTGGAGGGCCAATCAACAACACACCACGGGTGATTTCGCCACCCATTTGCTTGAATTGTTTGGCGCCCTTGAGCAGGGTCACAATCCGGCGAGCGGCTTCGAGCACTTCGGGGTTACCACGGTAATCGGCGAAGCTGACGCCGGTCTCACCAGGGCGCACCCAATAAATGCGGGTTCGGGCCATGAAGTAATACATCATGACAAACTGGAAGCCGATGAAGCCGGCCAAATAGGCCATCGTCGCCAAGAGTTGCAACAAGGCCGGCCCGATGTCTTGGGTGGTAAGGAACGTCCAGGCAGATGGGATAATCATACCCAAGAGCCAGATTACCGCAACCCCAATGGCTATCCAGCGGATACCACGCATCAATTTGTAGGGCCAGCGATCAAGAAGACGCTCCAACAGCTGATCAAAGGCTTTTTCTTTGTCAGATGGGTTGGGCTGGGGGCGATATGGTTCGATTGCCATATTCGATGCTCCAGTTCAAATCAGAATTGCGGAGAAAGAGGGGTTGGTTTATAACAGAAAAGAACCAACTACGACAGATGAATCGCTAATCATGAGTATAAAGAAAAACAGCTACTTTTGGCAAGTCAATAGAATGAGTGAACAGTGAGAATACGCAATCGATTTGCCATCGTGATACTCGTTACATATGCGCTGCTCGTACTCGTGAGTGAAGTCACCAGCTACGGCACGGCGGTAGTTGACCCGGTGATGGCCCGCATTCATAGCCGTGGCCAAATCAGAGTGGGCTATGACCCAGGCGTATTGCCGTTTACCACCACCCAAAACGGCCAGGCTGCCGGCTACGACATCGACGTGACACGGGCGCTGGCCCAATCGATGCAGGTGGCAGTGCTGTATGTGCCCACTAGTCTCGATGCCGCCTATGACGCTTTGCAACAAGGCCAGATTGACCTGATGGCGTCGGCGATGCCGTATGCGCCTGAACAAGGCTGGCGGGCGCGGTTTTCGACGTTTTATGTGGATGACGGTATGGTGATTGTGAGTCGTGGTCGTGGGCGCACGCTGGCGCAACTCAGCGACCAGCCGGTGGGGGTGGTGTTTGGGGGCGACGGTGATACGGCACTACGCCAACGTCGGCGCGAGGGGCAAACCATCACGCCGGTCTATTACGATAGCATGACGGAATTATGGCAGGCCTTGGCCTGTGGTGCTGTCAATGTGGCGGTGGTGGAGCATACCACGGCGCTAGGGATGGTGACGCGTGATCCGCGGCTCCAGATTGGCGGGGCGTTGTCGTTTGTGCCATACGTGTTGGTGATGTCACATGATGCCGTGTATCTCCAAGACGTCGTCAACATTGGGTTGGCTCAACGCCTTCGTGACGGCACCATGACTCGGCTGGCGGCACAGTGGTTTGTGGCGGCGGTGGTGGCCTGTCCAGCAGCGCCCTGAGCTGATTCACGTCGGTGCTCCACGCTTTTTTCAAAAAAAATAAATGGTGTTGTATGGATTCACCTGCTTTCGTGTTATAAAAGAACCACACAATAGCAAGCGCACAATTATATATGGCAATCAGGGCAAAGGAGCGGCAATGAGTGACGTACGGTTTGGGATTGTCGGGCTGGGGGGGATGGGGCGTGGGCATGCCAGCTACCTCACCAATGGGTCGATTAAAGGGGCGGTGTTGGCGGCGGTGAGTGATACCAGTCCGCAATCGCTCGAATGGGCCAAAAACGAATTGCCGGCGGCGGTGCGCTGCTTTGATTCGTATAGCGCCATGTTGCAATCGGGGGCGATTGATGCCGTGATTGTGGCCACGCCTCATTATTACCATCCCGATTTGGCGGTGCAAGCGCTTCACAACCAATTACACGTGTTGGTCGAAAAACCGGCGGGGGTCTATACCCAGCAAGTGCGCCAAATGAATGACGTGGCGGCGGCCAGTGGCAAAGTGTTTGGCATGATGTTTAACCAGCGCACCAATCCGGTCTTTCAGAAGGTGCGTGATTTGGTGGCCACGGGTGAATTAGGGGTCATCAAGCGTTTTAACTGGATTGTGACCGATTGGTACCGCAGCCAAGCCTACTACAATTCGGGGTCGTGGCGGGCGACCTGGGCCCTCGAAGGGGGTGGGATTTTGATGAACCAAGCCCCCCACAATATCGATTTGCTGACCTGGACGCTGGGGATGATGCCGACGCGCCTGCGGGCCTTTTGTCATTTCGGCAAACATCACCAAATCGAAGTCGAAGACGATGTGACGGCCTACATGGAATACCCCAACGGCGCCACGGGGGTGTTTATCACCACCACGGGCGACGCGCCCGGCACCAACCGCTACGAAATCACCGGCGATCGTGGGAAATTGGTGATTGAAAACAATCAAATCACCTTTTGGCGATTACGCCGCCCCGAACCCGAGTTCAATGCCAGCAACACGCAACCGTTTGGCGCCCCCGAGGTCTGGAAGTGCGAGGTGCCGGTGAGTGGTGGGGCGGGTCTGCAGCACCCTGGCATTACCCAAAACTTCACTGATGCGATTCGCCACGGCACGCCGCTGCTTGCACCAGGCGCTGATGGCCTGCAAGGGGTGACGTTGGTCAACGCCATGTATTTGTCGACCTGGACAGATGGCTGGGTCGATTTGCCCTTTGATGAAAACCTCTTTTTGGCACAGCTCAATCAACGCCGTGCCGCTAGTGAACGGAAGTAGCCATGTTTCTACAAAAAGTTGCTGCCCAGCTCTACACCGTGCGTGACGCGTTGGAAAAAGACTACAACGGTGTGCTCAAGGCGCTCAAAGAACAAGGCTGGCCGGCGGTGCAAGTATCGGGGACGCGGGGCTATACGGCACCACAGATTGCTGGGTTTTTGCGTGAGCACGGCTTGCAGGCCGCCGGCTTGCACGTGTCGCTGGCCGAGCTGACCGACGACATGCAAGGGGCGATTGATCAGGCCAAATTGTATGGTACGCGCGACATCATCGTGCCCCATTTGGGACGTGACTATCAAAACATGCTGGGCTACCAGATGTTCAAAAGCCACATGAATGCCTTGGCCAAACCGCTCAATGCGGCGGGGTATCGGTTGAGTTACCATAACCACGATTTTGAGTTCGCCACCACCATCAATGGTGTATCGGCATTGGAATATTTGTTGGCGCCCAGTGCGGATAATGCGATTTTGGCCGAAATCGACGTCTATTGGGTCAAAAAAGGTGGCGACGATCCATTGCAGTTTATTTCGAAATTCAGCCAGCGTATGCCCATCATCCATTTGAAGGATATGGCCAGCGACGGCAGCCAAGATTTCGCCGAAGTGGGCGAAGGGTTGATCGACTTCGTGCCGATTTTGCGCTGGTGTGAAGCCAACGGCGTTGAATGGTATGCCGTCGAACAAGACACCTGTCGGCGCGACCCACTCGATTGTCTCAACACCAGTTTGACCAATTTGCGCACCATGAGTGGCCAATTGTAGCAAGGACGACGGGCATGTCTGATGGAATGAATTACGCCCCACAGGGCAAACCGCGGCCGGTGGTGGCGCCGGGCGAGTTTGCCTTTGCGGTGATTGGGCTCGATCACGGGCACATTTATGGCCAATGCAATGGCTTGATCGAAGCCGGTGCTGATTTGGTGGCGGTGTATGATCCTGATCCAGCCAAAGTGGCAGCGTTTGTGAAAACGTATCCGCAGGCGCGGGTGGCCCAGAGCGAGCAAGCAATTTTGCAAGACGCGCGGGTACAGCTGGTGGCGAGCGCGGCGGTGCCGTGTGACCGCGGGCCGTTGGGGGTGCGGGTGATGCGTCACGGCAAAGACTACTTTACCGACAAGTGTCCGTTTACCACACTCGCACAACTCGCAGAGGCCCGCCAGGTGGTGGCCGAGACCGGCCGAAAATATGCGGTGTACTATAGTGAGCGATTGCACAACGAAAGTGCGGTATTTGCCGGGCAATTGATTCACAGCGGTGCGATTGGGCGGGTGTTGCAGGTGATAGGGCTAGGACCGCACCGCATCAATGTGCCTAGCCGGCCGGCATGGTTTTTTGAGTTGGCGCGCTACGGCGGGATTTTGTGTGACATCGGCAGTCATCAAGTCGAGCAGTTTTTGTACTATAGTGGCGCGACTGACGGTACGGTAATGCACAGCAAAGTGGCCAACTATGCCCACCCCGATTACCCGGAGTTACAAGACTTTGGCGATGCCACGATTGTGGGCAACAACGGGGCGACCAATTACTTCCGGGTGGACTGGTTTACCCCTAACGGTTTGTCGACCTGGGGGGATGGGCGCACGATTATCATGGGCACGCAAGGGTATATTGAGCTGCGCAAATATGTGGATGTGACGCGTGGCGGGGGTGACCAGGTGTATTTGGTTGATCAGCAACGCGAGCAGCATTTTGATGTGGCGGGGCAGGTTGGGTATCCGTTTTTTGGGGAATTGATTCGCGATTGTCTCAACCGCACGGAATTGGCGATGGCGCAAGCGCATACATTTAAAGCGGCGGAGTTGGCGATGCAGGCCCAGGCGGCGGCGACGATGATTGCGTAGAGCCGCCGCCTGCTGCGGCTCGGCAAGGATCGAAGCGCCGCTGCAGGCAGACGGCTCCGTGGGATGATCGCAGAGCCGCTGCAGGCAGGCGGCTCCGCAAAGATCCATGGCCGGCTCCGCAATACCGGATCACCCTATCCAAAAGGTACGTTGGTATCACTGTCACGGAGCACCCTATGCCACCCACATTAGCCGATCCACTTGCTCATCTTGAAACTCTGCGTGCACATACGTCATCACGTATCATGGTGGGGATTGCGGGTACGCCCGGTGCCGGCAAAAGCACCTTGGCGGCCCAATTGGCCGCGACACTGAATGCCCGGCATGGTGCGGGGGCGGCGCAGGCGCTGGGGATGGATGGCTTTCATCTGAGCAAAGCCCAACTACGCCAATTACCCAACCCAGATGAGGCCTTTGCGCGCCGCGGGGCGCCGTGGACATTTGACGCTACCGGGTTTGCCCAGGCCCTCGTGACCGTCCGGCAGGCAAGTGGGGTGGCTGATGCGACCTGGCCTGACTTTGCGCATGCGGCGGGTGACCCGGTGGCCGATGCAATCCACATCGCAGCGCCGACGCAGGTGATTATCGTTGAGGGGTTGTATTTGTTGTATGAAAATGCGGGTTGGAGCGCGGTGAAAGGGCTTCTTGACGAATGTTGGTATCTCGATACCCCCATGGCTGTCGCCATGGAACGCTTGGCATTGCGGCATATGCAGGCTTGGGGCTTTAGTCGCGCCCAAGCCGCCGACCGGATTGCCCAGAGCGACGGCCTCAATGCCCAGCTCGTGCAGGCGTGCGCCAATCGTGCGGATTGGTGGGTGGAGTAGGTAAAATTAACAACGCAAAATCCCCCCAGCACCATACAGTGCCGGGGGGATTGACGTTATAGCCTACTCTTCGTCGCCTTCTGGGCGGCGGCGGGGCGGCGGTGCGCCACGGTCGTCGCGGAAGTTGCCACGGGGCGGGCCACTGCGGTCGCTAAAGCCACCACGGGGTGGGCCGCTACGATCGCCACCGAAGTCGCGCCGGGGCGGGCCACTGCGGTCGCCGAATGAAGGCCGGTCACCACGGGGCGGGCCACTGCGGTCGCCGAACGAAGGCCGGTCACCACGGGGCGGACCACTGCGGTCGAACGAAGGCCGGTCACCACGGGGCGGGCCACTACGGTCGAACGAAGGACGATCGCCGTACGCGGGGCGGTCACCACGGGGCGGACCACTGCGGTCGCCGAATGATGGCCGGTCGCCACGGGGCGGACCATTGCGGTCGAACGAAGGACGGTCACCACGGGGCGGACCACTGCGGTCGCCGAATGACGGGCGATCACCACGGGGCGGACCACTGCGGTCAAA
>CAISXI010000171.1 GCA_903889425.1 uncultured Roseiflexaceae bacterium
ATACGCGGTCAACCTGCATAAATAGACTGCTGATAGTTATCATCGTGGTTCTGGCGCCATGGTAATCAACATAATCAATGGTTCACTCCCGGTATTGGCTACATGATGCATGGTGTCAGCTGGTGCCCAGATTACGTCACCTGGATTGGCGACAACGGTTTCATCGGCTACGGTGAATGTCCCTTGCCCTTGCTGGACATAATACATTTTGTCGTGACCCGCATGCATATGGGGTAATTGTGCTTGCCCAGGAGCAAGACAATCGATGCCCACTAACATGTGCATGCTTTCAAACAGCGTACCTTTATAAACACGATCATTGCGGAAGTTGATATGGTTGGCAAGGGTAGTGTGGTATTTCATGATTGTCACAGATACTAAAAAAGACCCATAATGCCCTGCATTACACGTCTTGCGGTTGAGTTGATTGACAAAAAGAGGGTATTGGTGGAGCAACGGGGACTCGAACCCCGGACCTCCTGCGTGCAAAGCAGGCGCTCTCCCAACTGAGCTATTGCCCCAAAAAAATATTGTGTGGTGGGCGTAGGTGGACTCGAACCACCGACCTCGATCTTATCAGGATCGCGCTCTAACCAGCTGAGCTATACGCCCGTAACATCACAACGAGGCAAAGTATAGCACGTCGCACTAGCCAATGTCAAATGGAATTTTGAGGGGATATTTGCGGAGTGTAGATCGCTTGTAATCCATCCGTCCGGCTCGCACACATCACATCACATCAATACATCAATGGATGGAATGTGCGCTTGGGATTTTATTCGTAGGTGACCGCGATGACGCGTAATACTTTGTTGGTCGTTGTTGTCGCTGTCGCTAAATCGTATCAGGCTATACAAATGGACGTATCATGCCAATGTCCGAGGGGCAATGGTATAATGCCCAAATGATTTGATTGTGACGACGAGGCATGCCAGCATGAAGCCCATATTCTTGGTATTAGTAAGTGTATGGATGGGAGCGTTGCTCTGGATATTGCCGGTTACGCATGCCCAACAAGCACCACGGAATGTGCGTGTTCAGATTGGGCTGAGTGGCCAAGGCTTGCCCATCGAAGCTTTTCGCTTTGGGAATGGGACGCGCAAGTTTGTGATTGTGGGGGGAACCCACGGGGCACCGGAGCGTAATACCGGTGTGCTCAGTCGCCAATTAATCGATTGGTTTGGCAACCACCCCGAAGCAGTCCCGGCAGATGTGCGCCTCTATATCATTCCCGTCCTCAATCCCGATGGTGACAAACTTGAATTGCGTCAAAACGCCAGTGGTGTCGATTTGAACCGCAACATGAATACCAATTTAGATAAATGTAGTCAAAACGATTGGGCTCAGCGGGTCTATGGTGCGAGTGCGGTTATTTCTGATACTGGTGGCCCATATGCTGATTCCGAACCCGAAAGCCGAGTAATCCGGGCCTTTTTGTTAGATGCCTCTGCGGTGGTTTTTTTGCATTCGGCGGCAGGGCTGGTCTTCCCAGCATTTTGTGAAGATCCGATAGCCAACGCAATGGCGCAAATCTATGCCAAAGCCGGCAATTATCAATATGCTCGGTATTGGGATAAATACCCGATTACGGGAGGGATGCATGACTGGGCCCGCGGTATTGATTTGCCGGCAATTATCCCTGAGCTCGAAAGTGGCGACGACCCTGAATTCGATCGTAATCTTGCTGGTATCCAGGCAGTGCTTGCCAATACGCCAGCATTGCTCCCCGCGTTAGCTGACCGCCAAATAAATGGTGTTACGATGCCACTGCCGATTTGGCGTTTTTGGCAGGCATATGGCGCAGAAATGCTAGGCCCACCCCTTGCTGATGCCCAATTGCGTGATGGTAAATATGTGCAACCGTTTGAGACGATTATGCTGGCGTATGATTCACGTGATGATGTTCAGCCGGTACGGGCGGTGCCTATTGATGTGGCTGCATTTACCGGTGAGGTTGTGCCAATCAGTGACGACACGACAGTGTTGACGTTTGCACGAACGGAGGCCGTGGTGCATGATGCATTTGCGCGCTACTACCAACGAGTAGATGGTGTGCAATTATTGGGTGCCCCCCAAGACGTTGAACGGATGTTGACCGCACCAGTAGGGACCCAACAATCGCAACAGCCATTTGCCTATGGCGTGATTCGCTACGACGAAATCAATAATCGGATTATCCGCTTGCCTGTCGTGTGGCAGGCGATGGTTACTAGTAATGTGATTGCGCCAACGCAACCATTTCAGATTCGTTAATGAAGATGCAAAAACAACGTTTTTTTGTGTACAGTGGAATAATCGCTGGGGTCGTAGCAATTATGGGATTGTTTTGGGCAATTACCCGCGAACAACAGTGTCAAGCGCGCTGGCAACCTGTATTGCTCGATGACCACGCACTTGATACACAAAACACTGGCTTGCCACTAGGATGGCAAGCCGGTGCCCCGGGTGTGCGTATCGGGAATTTTAGCGTGGCTGGTGGAAATTCGGTACATATGCTGGGGATTGGGACGTGGCTGGGCTTGCCTCCCGTCACTGTTCAGGCGGGCCAGCACTATTGTGTGGCTACCCGTGTGTTGGCAGATAGTTCCTCTGCAACCGCTATCCGCACTCGTTGGTTGTGGCGTAATGGTGATGTCATCATTACCGAACGGGTTGGTGATTGGCAAA
>CAISXI010000172.1 GCA_903889425.1 uncultured Roseiflexaceae bacterium
GGCGCCATGCGTTAGCGCTCAAAGCAGATGGTACTGTGGTGGCGTGGGGCGATAATCAATTCGGCCAAGCAAGGGTTCCTGCCGGGTTAAGTGGGGTGACGGCTATCAGTGCCGGCGAAGATCATTCGATGGCATTACTCAATACCGGTCGCGTAGTACTATGGGGACGCAACACGTTTGGACAGCTTAATGCCCCCCGTGGGTTGACCAACGTCACCCAAATTGGCGCCGGTCAATATACGTCTGCTGTTTTGCGCAGTGACGGGTCTGTCGTGGGCTGGGGCCGTGACATGTACAATGCTGTTGTTTTCCCTCGCGCAGCAAATATGCCTGGTGCCGTTGCACTGCTAGCAGTTGGGCATACCAATTCTGTGTTAGGCATGACGAATGGGAGTGTATTGACATTTGGCAGTTCTTCATTTGGCGTCAAAACCACCCGTACCCATACTGTGACACCGTTTTATAGTAGTACGCCAACCCTTACCCCAACCAACACATCCACAGAAACCCGCACGCCCTCCAATACCCGCACGCCCTCCAATACCCGCACGCCCTCCAATACCCGCACGCCCTCCAATACCTGGACATATACCCCCACACCAACAGATACGAGTACGTCTTCGGCAACACGCACCGCATCAAATACGCGGACATCGTCCAAAACCAGAACAGCGACCAAGACCGCTACATCGACGGCAACGGAAACATCGACGCCAACGAACTCATCTACCCCAACCGAAACGTCTACCCCTTCTGAAACGTCTACCCCTTCCGAAACGTCTACCCCTTCACAGACATTGACCCCTTCACAGACATTAACTCCTTCAGTCACCGGGACACCGCCAGTGGCACAAGGATCGAACGCCCGCGTGATTATCAATGGTGGCGGCGGTGCGGCGGCGAATGGCAGCGATGGTATGCGGTTGCTCTTTAATATCTCATCCTGCGAACAAATCCGCTTTACCAATCGTTACTTTTTTTATGGTATGACAGAAACAAGTGGCAATGTCGGAGTGTTTCTCAATATTGGAGGAACTACCTATCATACTTGTAATGCAAATATGGGTATCACCGCAAGTGCGTTTGATACGCTCGCCGTAACCGGATTAACCGGCAGTGCCGTGCAAACTTCTGGCAATTCCACCACAACAGGTAATGGTGAAGTCGTCATGATTTATACCAAAACAATCAGTGGCAAAAAATACCAATTAATCCGCACCATTACTTACACCTATCCCAATTATTACTACAATGATGACTATACGATAATCATCCCTGCGGGCAATACAGCTGTCGTCAAATTGTACAAAGGTGGCGATACCGCACCGGGTGGCAGTGACTCGGCGAACGACATGTACATCACATCACCCGTCAAAAACGTCCAATCTGTCGAAGCAAATTCTGGGGTGATTTTGGGGATGAAAGAAGTTGCCCAAGCCACCAATATGAGTACATTCGAAGGTGCCGTAGGGCGACAATATAGTACCCCGTATAGTACAGTTGCAAGTGGTGGAGATGTTGGCTTCTATGCCCAGGCAGGTACCCATGACGCCGGATTCATGATTCAATATAATTTGGGCGCTACGCCTGGCACCTATCACGAAGAAAACATCACCTATGTGGGCTTCCAAAAAGTGAATTTGGAAGCATCGTGGGGCACTACCGCACCGATTGAGCTTGGTGATAGCACCGTATTGAATATGACCCTCGCCAATGCCTTCTTGGTCGCTAAATCAGGATTAGGATTCCAATTCACCCTACCCGCCAACCTCACGATTGACCCAGTCGTGACGTCTAATTCTTGTGGTGGCACGGCCTCGATTAGTGGACAGGTGGTTACCCTCAGCGGAGGATCGCTTGGAGTACTTTCGAGCTGTCTGGTGTCAGTAACGGTAAGTTCAAATATTGCTGGGGGTTATGGGTTTACTGCAACCAGTCCATCTAATTTAGCACTTACCGAAATGGGGAATGCCGTCGGTAGCTCTGATATCACCTACTTTGTAGCCAACACCAGAACCCCCACAAACACCCTAACCCCCTCCAACACGGCCACTGATACCCCCACCGAGACTGATACCCCTACCGAAACCGATACCCCCACCGAAACCGACACCCCAACCTATACACCATCCAAAACACCGACCGCCACCGAAACCGAAACTCCTACCGAAACCGAAACTCCCACCGAAACGGAGACTCCTACCGAAACGGAGACTCCCACCTATACCTCGTCCAAAACGCCAACCGCCACCAAAACGGATACCCCCACCGAAACCGATACCCCCACCGAAACCGAAACTCCTACCGAAACCAGCACTGGCTCACCCACAGCGATTCCTAGTGCACTGCGTAAAGCCGCTGTGGGTAATGCCTTCGTGATTGCATTACTCCATAACGACACCATCCTGACCTGGGGCGATAATCGTCATGGGCAAACCACCATCCCGGCATCCCTCAAAAATATGCGCTTCAAGGATGTAAGTACGTGTTTGTCTACTGCATTCGCACTCGGGATTGATGGGCGGGTCTATGCCTGGGGCGCAAACATTAGCGGTGAATCCAATGTACCTATTGCCGCCCAAAGCAATGTAATCGCCGTTGCCGGTGGTGCAGATTTTGCCGTCGCACTCAAAGAAGACGGCACAGTGGTGACATGGGGCCGCAACAATTATTGGCAACAACGTGTCCCCACTGGATTGACCAATGTAATCAAAATCGCTGCCGGCGCTCGTCATATCCTCGCACTCAAAAGTGACGGCACCGTAGTTACATGGGGCGATTATCGTATGCTCCGGGTTCCTCCTGGGTTACGTGATGTCGTTAACATCAGTGCAGGAGAAGATCATTCCCTGGCATTACTTGATAATGGAACCGTGGTTGCGTGGGGAACCAATTTGCAAAACGAAATCTCGGTGCCACCTGGACTGAGCAATGTCGTAGAAGTTGCAGCCGGCAGAGGCTATTCTGTGGCACTACGGGGTGATGGATCACTCATAAGTTGGGGGAAAGGGAGCGCCAAACATCAAGTCCGGAACTTCCCCCACAATACCACCGATGCCGTAGCTATCGGCGCAGCCAATGTCAACACTATTATCGGGTACCGTGACGGCAGAATCCTGACATTTGGCACGGCAAACTTTGGTGCGTTGGTTTCACGCACACCGACAAATACCTCGATGCCGACACTCACCGCATCCGAAACACTCATCCCCACCGACACGCTCACGCCGTCAAACACCAAAACACTAACACCCACCATCACCCCGACCCACTCCAAAACTCCGACCCGAACTCGCTAATACCCCGCACACCTCGGCTACCACATACCGCACCACAGAACAATCTGTGGTGCGGTATACTATCCACAAAAACTCCGAGTACAATAATGCTATACCAACTGACAAGGAGCAGTCCTATGAGCACGCCATTTATTTTGGGGGTCAATTATTGGCCCCGCCGCAAAGCGATGGGCTGGTGGAAAAACTTCGAAGCCGGTGAAGTCCATGCCGATTTTGCCTTGATTGCTGAACTAGGCATGAAAGTAGTCCGGATTTTTTTGCTGTGGGAAGACTTCCAGCCTACCCCAGACAGCGTCGACCCCCTACGCCTACAACACCTACACACCGTGGCCGACATTGCGGCTCGCAATGGCTTGACCCTCGATGTGACCTTTTTTACGGGACACATGAGTGGTCCCAATTGGGCACCGGGCTGGTTACTGGGTGAACCGAGCGATCCTACCAACTTCCACAACCTGCACGTAGTCAGTCACGGCAAAATCGTCAACCGCGCCTACCGTAGCCCCTACCACGATCCCATCGCCCATGCCGCCGCCCGCTTGTTGATTACCACTGTGGTCGGGGCCTTGCACAATCACCCTGGCATCGGCATCTGGAATCTGGGCAATGAGCCCGATTTGTTTGCCTGGCCCCGTGACGCCGCCCACGGCCAAGCCTGGGTGCGCGAAATGACTCAGCTCATCAAATCAATCGATACCGTCCATCCTGTGGCGTGCGGTCTGCATGCCGACAGTTTGTTCCGCGATAACCACCTGCGCGTCCCCGATATCTATGCCGAGACCGACCTCGCCGTCATGCATTCATACCCCATGTACGTTTCGTGGATGCGTAATCCCCTCGACCCCGATTACGTGCCATTTACCTGTGCCGTGGTCAGCGCCTTGTGTGGCAAACCGACCCTGATGGAAGAATTTGGCGGCTGTACCGCCCCTCCGGGTGCGCCGTCACAGGTCTGGAATTGGCAGGCCTACGGCAAACCACGCACGCAGTTCATGGCCTCCGAAGAAGATTTGGCCGATTATTACGCCGCCGTGCTGCCCAAATTAGTCGAAGTAGGCGCCACTGGCGCCATGTTGTGGTGTTTTGCCGACTATAGCTCGGATTTGTGGAACGAACCACCCTGCGACGAAGCGCGCCACGAGCGCTTTTTTGGCATGGTACGCCCAGACGGCACCCTCAAACCGCACGCCTTGGTTATCAAACAATTTGCCGCCACCAATCCCGTGGTTATACCAGCAACCCGCCCCGTCACCCTTGATTGTAGCGTGTCAGAATTTTATGCCGACCCATCAGTGCATATGAAGCGCTTGTTTGCGGAATTTGCTGGTGCGAATCGCCTCAAATAAGTTCGTTTTATTAAAAAACTACCCTTGCCACGTGAATCGCTGGCGAGGGTAGTTTTTGGGCAGATTACCCCCAAAATGCTATACTACCGGCATGGATTCATCACCCCACGCTGGTATCACAAGGAGTACCCACATCATGGCACCGTACCGTCTACTGATTCCTGGACCGGTTGACATCGACGACGAAGTATTACGCGCCCTCGCCAGCCCGACTGTACCCCATTACGGGGCTGAATGGGCCGCCCAATACCAAGAAATCGTACACGGCCTCAAGTATTTATTTGGCACCGAGGGCGATGTATACCCCATCGTCGGCTCGGGGAGCACGGGGCTCGACGCAGCCATTGCTAGCTTCGTCGCCACCGGCAAACGCATGGCAGTCGTGCGTAACGGGTATTTCGGCGATCGCATGGCCACCATCGCCAAGGCCTACGGCGTCGAAGTCTTTGACATCAACGGCGAATGGGGTCGGGCAATCAAAGTCGAGACCGTACGCGAGGCCTTGGCCAATCATGGTCCGTTTGACGTGCTCGGTGTGGTCTATGCCGAAACATCTACCGGTGCCCTCAACCCGCTGCCCGAATTAGCGACCCTCGCCAAAGAATTCGGCATCCCCATCATCGTCGATGCCATTACCGGCTTTGCCGGTACCCCCCTCGAACTCGACGCCTGGGGCATCGATGTGTGTATTAGCGCATCCCAAAAAGCCATGGCCGCCCCAGCCGGGCTGGCTTTTCTGGCTGTCAGCCCCAAAGGCTGGCAATACATGGATGCCAACCCCGTCGGCCATCGTGGCTGGATCCTCGATGTGCGCACCTGGCGCAAAGCAGCCATTGATTCGCCCAGCGCCCACCCCCAGCCCGCCACCATGCCCACCGGGCTGATGGCAGCAGTGGCACTCCGCCTGCGCCAAATCACCGCCATCGGCAAAGCCGAATATGTCGAGCGCCACGTGCGCGCCGCCAAACGCTTCCGCACCGGCTTAACCAGCATGGGCATAGGTTATTTGGTGCCAGATGCAGAGGCGACACCCCAAGTCACCCCCGTACTCGTACCCGCCGGCAAAGATGCCACCCAGATTATCACTGCGATGCGCGAGCGCTACGGCTTCCTCTCAACCGGTGGTATGAGTAGCCTTAGCGGCAAAATCATCCGCGTCGGGCATATGGGTAAAGCCAACAGTGATGCCTATATCGATGATGCCCTCGAAGCCCTCGGCGATATCTGCGCACAATAATCTCACTGCATCCCACACGCTCAGGCGGACAATACCGCATACCGAGCGTGTGGGATGCGCACTGTTGGTCGGTATTACATTTTGGCGCAATCTTACGGTAGTTATGGGGTTTTTGTTAGTAAAGTTTACATTTTTTACAAAAAAATCCACAGTATGTGGTATATATTAAGCGTACTGTACGTATTTTAGGGACGCATATGACAAATCATACTGTTTTGATTGTCGAAGATCGCATGAGTATCCGGACGCTCATTGCCGATTATTTAAGCCAACAAGCATACGAAGTTACCCAAGCAAATAATGGCGTCGACGCGCTCAAATTGTGCCACGCACACACCTATGATTGCATATTGCTTGATTTGATGATGCCTCAAATGGACGGCATGACGTTTTTGCAAGAATTACGTCAAACATCAACAGTACCCGTGATTGTGATGTCAGCCAAAATCGAGGAATTCGACAAAATCGAGGCTCTCAATGCGGGCGCCGACGAATATGTCACCAAACCCGTTAGTATGCGGGAAGTCGTTGCGCGTATACAAGCGATTATTCGCCGTGCGAACAGTACATTTCCTACCACACAATCAGCACCAAAAACCAATCTAAATACACCCATTCATATCGACGAACGCCACCATGCCATGTTTTTGAATACGAAACCGATTACACTTACCAGCACCGAATACAAAATCATCGCACACCTCTATAAACATCAAGGAAAAATCATTACCCGTCAAGAATTTGGGGAGGTGTTGTACGGTAACGAAAATGTCAAAATCGACCGCTCGATTGACATGCATGTCAAAAATATTCGCAACAAAATCGAACCGAACCCCGATAATCCAATCTACATTCTGACCGTCTATGGTGTGGGGTATCGTATGAATAATACTGCTCTGCTATGAAAAACAGCATTGTAACCCGGAATGTTTTCCATAGTTTTTTGATGATTATAATCAATGCCATGCTTGCATCGCTGATTTATTTCGGCGTGTCGTACCATACGATTACCACAGTGTATATTCCGATCGTCACACAGCGGTATACGGCAATCGTCCAGCAACACTATACGCAATATCGTAATTTCACCACATTACCCGATACAATTACTACCAATTACCAACAATTCGTTGGCGAAGCATTTAAACCACCACGCGTAAGTGATGCCCAAGGCAATTTGCTCTATCCCCACGACCCGACCCACACACCGATTATTTTGACCGATTATCCCTATCGCTCCACGGTATATTTGCGTAATGGGAGTTTTGTGTATTTGCTCCCCACAGACTCGTTCCTTGATTATCCCCCGATGGATCAATATCCCAATCAATTTTTGCTCGCTTTTTGTTCAATGACTATTCTTGCGATCCTGTTCAATGCAATCACAACGTATATTGCAACTATGCGGATGCTCCAACCGCTGTTGAAATTAACTCAGCTCGGCACGATTCCGTTAGCGAATCCGCAACATTTCACCAACCAATTAGCGCCAAATACTGCGAGTGAACTCATTCAGTTAGCCCATGCCCTCGACACACGTGACAATGAGATCATGCGTCAAATCCAACTACAACGACAACTCAACGCCGATATCTCACACGAGCTCCGCAATCCACTCAATGTGATTAATGGCTATATCGAAGCCATGCGTGATGGTGTTTTGCCGGCCACACCCAATCGCTTGGCAATTGTACATGCTGAAATTCAAATGCTGTATAAACTCGTCCATGATTTACGCACACTCTCGCTAGCCGAAGTCGATCAATTGATGGGCACACTGATTGAGACGCCGTTAGAGTCATTACTTTCAGAGGCATATGAGTCGCTTGCCCCACTGTGTCTCGAAAAAAACATTGCGTTTACCTACACCGGTAATATCCCCAACACCATCGTATCTATCGACAAAATGCAGTTGCAAGCAGCGCTCTACAACATCATTGATAACGCCATCCGCCATACCGCACTCAATGGGACAATTACCATCAACGCCACGACCACAGCTGATTCTGCCTGCATTGCAATCAGTGATAACGGTACGGGTATCGCCCCCAACGACATCGCCCATCTCTTTGAGCGCTTTAATCGCGGCAGTAATCCCATCGGCACCGGGTCTGGGCTCGGCTTGGCAATTGTCCATGCCATCATCACCGCTCATCGTGGCACCATTACGATTGCGTCAACGCTTGGGATTGGGACAACCGTCACCATTATCCTCCCACTTCATTCCGATACGTTTAATTATTAATCTATTATCAAGATTTGCCATGTTTCATATAAATCCGACCATACATTCATAAAAATATGTATAATTAATGTACTTGTACCTTATCTGTCAATCTGAAACAAATACATTATGTCACAACCCAAACACATTCTTATCATTGACGACGATCAACAAATCCGTGACATTAGTGCAGAATATTTGCGCCACAATGGGTTCAACGTTGACACCGCAGCTGATGGCCTAATCGCATTACAATTATGCTTCTCGCAGGATTATGACTGTATTTTGCTTGATTTAATGATGCCCAATATGGACGGTAATACCTTCATGGGGGCGTTTCGCGCCATGAAGAACACCCCAATCATCATCAATACAGCCCGCATCAGTGAGGATGACAAAGTCCACTTCCTCGAAATTGGTGCAGATGATTATATCGTGAAGCCAACCAACCTACGTGAACTCGGCGCCCGTATCAATGCGGTGATTCGCCGTACCACCCAGACCAATGACATGTCATTCACCAGCGATACCTTGCGAATCAACCCCACAAGTCGCAGTGTCGTAGTCCATGGCAATACGATTGGATTGACCCATACCGAATACCTATTGCTCGCCACGCTTATCGCCCAAAAAGGTCAAACAGTTAGCCGTTATGATTTGGTGCATACCGTATTTCAAGATACATCGACGTTTGGTAATTACCGAACCGTCGATGTGCATATTTATAATTTACGCAAAAAAATCGAACGCGATGTCAACAACCCTGAGTTTATTTTCACGGTGTATGGCGCTGGTTATATGTGCAAAGCATAATCATAAGGGAATGTTGTGTATACCTTAGCCAAAAAATTGAATTCACTCCAAAGTCGCGTCATTATATGGATTTTAATTGCCGTGATTCCAATACTTGTGTTGACGTCAATTTGGGTTTATCTTTTCCTAAATTATTTTTATAGTCATTATGCGATTACCCCTCTAGAAGCTGATGTTGTACCACAATCAATTAATTCTACACAGCCCTTAGTACGCGAAACACTCATCGCGTGGGGGATTTTATTAGGGATTGTTAGTGCCTATATCGGTATTATCTATGGTATTGCACAAAAACGCATGCAACAACTATTACTCCGCTTTAATCCCAACACAACGATGCCCAATGATATCCAATCATCAAAAAACAATCTGGACTTCCCTGTAGATATACTCCAAGTTATTAATTCTATTGCAAATCTCAACACCGAAACCGAACAAAAACTCAACCAATATCAACAAATTAACGCAAATATGACTCATGAATTACGTAGTCCACTGCATACTATTGGGTTGACCATCGAAAGCATCCGTGAAGGTCTCATCGCCCCCACCCCCCAGATGTTTGCGATTTTGTATAACGAAGTCCAGCGCATCCATCGACTCGTCGAAGACATGCGCACACTGTCCCTCATCGACATCCACAAATTTCCACTCCACTGTCAACCAACGCCATTACACGACATCGTGCACCATGTGGTCATCACCAAATCACTCCTCGCCCAACAAAACGACATTCAGCTCACCACCACTGCGCTACCACCAACCACGCTATCGATTGATCCCGATCGAATCATGCAAGTACTCGCAAATATTCTCGATAATGCTATCCGCCATAGCGCACCAGGTGATACGATTTCGCTTCAATATGCGGTTCAATCAGACACTGTCACTATCCACATATGCGATACCGGCACGGGGATTACCGCCAGTGATATCCCCTTTCTGTTTACCCGGTTTTATCGAGGCACGACCCCCAAAGGCCAAGGATCTGGACTCGGTTTAGCGATTGCCCATGCCATCATCACCGCCCATGGTGGCAACATCACTATCGAGTCAGTCGTCGATCAGGGTACCACCGTCAGCATCCAGTTACCACGTGAATATACTGAATCGCAAAGTTCTACCTAAAACCACTATCAAAAACCCCGCTTTCCATTATCACAATCATCATCCCACACCACTATTTTTGACAAAACAGGCGCTATTTCGTGCATAAAACAGATTAAATGAGTTTTCGATTTCGCCAAACAACTAGAGTTGTTGATTCGATGAGTGCATGCTAGAATGGCGTTAGATTGCTGATAGCCTGCACCCAAAGTCATTAAATCACCTGTATGACAGGGTCATTACACAACGAAGTGAGTCACATCATGGGCGATAGTGCACGAATCTGGAGCGAAGTCGTATCCATTCCCACCTACGGGATTGGCGAGCCGCTCAAGCAACCGTTGTTTTTGCATCAACGGGTCTATCAAGGCAGTAGTGGCGTTGTTTATCCATACCCGGTGATAGACCGTGTCTTTGACGAAAAAAAAGACCAAAGCTACACGGCTGTTTTTCTCGAAAATCAGTACCTCAAAATTATGATTTTGCCCGAGTTGGGTGGGCGTGTGCAGATGGCCCTCGACAAAACCAATAACTACCACTTCGTCTATTACAACCAAGTCATCAAACCCGCCTTGGTGGGGTTGACGGGACCGTGGATCTCGGGGGGTATCGAGTTCAACTGGCCGCAACACCACCGCCCCAGCACCTTTTTGCCCGTCGACTGGCGTATCGTCAGCAACGACGATGGGAGCGTGACCTTGTGGTGTAGCGAAGTCGAGCAGATGTTTTTTACCAAGGGCATGCATGGCTTTACGTTGCACCCCGACAAAGCGGTGCTCCAGATTGATGTGCAACTGAGCAATCGCACTAGCGAGCCGCAGACGTTTTTGTGGTGGGCCAATCCAGCGGTGCATGTCAACGACGAATATCAATCGGTATTCCCCCCCGATGTGCATGCGGTGATGGATCATGGCAAGCGTGACGTCAGCGAATTCCCCATCGCCAAGGGTACCTACTACAAAGTCGATTATGCCCCCGGTACTGATATTTCGCGCTACAAAAACATCCCTGTGCCCACCTCGTACATGGCCTATCATTCCGATTACGACTTTGTGGGCAACTACGACCATTCGCGTCAAGCCGGCATGATGCATGTAGCCAACCATCATCTGGTGCCCGGCAAGAAACAATGGACGTGGGGCAATAGTGACTTTGGGCAAATGTGGGACCGTCAGCTGACAGACGAGGACGGCCCGTACATTGAATTGATGTGTGGCGCATTCACCGACAACCAGCCCGATTTTTCATGGCTGATGCCCGGCGAAGAAAAACGCTTCCAACAAAACTTCATGCCCTACAAAAACATCGGCCCCGCCAGCAACGCCAATACCGATGCCGTCGTCCATTTGCATGTGACCCAAGACGTCGCGCATATAGGCGTATACGTCTCGAGCCCACTCAATTGTCGTGTCACGCTCCATCACAAGGGCAATCTGCTCTGGCAACGCGAATTACCGTTGTCACCCACGATTACCTTGAGCGAACAAGTCCCGTTGCCAGCAGACAGCGCCGACCACGAATTGACGCTACGAGTCACCAATCGTCTCGATGAGCGCCAGCTCATCAGCTATACGCCACCCCGCGAACGGAGCAACGAGATTCCGGCGCCAGCCACCCCGGCCGCCAATCCCAGCGATATTACCGGCAGCGATGAATTGTTTCTCAATGGTTTGCACCTCGAGCAATACCGCCACGCCACCTACCACCCCGAAGATTACTACATGGAAGCGTTACGGCGTGACCCGTACGACAGTCGCTGCAACAACGCCATGGGCTTGTTGTTGTTGCGCCGGGGCGATTTTGCGGCAGCCGAGCAGTTCTTCCGGCGCGCCATCAGCCGCCTCACCAGTCGCAACCCCAACCCCTACGATGGCGAGGCTTATTACAACCTCGGGTTAGCGTTACGCTATCAATCTCGCCTCGACGATGCCATCGATGCCTTTTATAAAGCGACCTGGAATGCAGCCTGGCAAGATTCAGCCTTTTTTGAGCTGGCCTGTATTGCGGGGTGCCAACAACAATTACCCCAAGCGCTCGACTTGGCCCGCCAAGCCTTGCGCCGCAACTGGAGTCACCACCGCGCCCGCTTCGTCGAAATCAGCCTACTGCGCCGGCTCGGACGCCGTGATGAGGCGATTGCCAGTTGCAATGTAGCCTTGCAACTCGACCCGATGGATGCCGGCGCCGCCAATGAATTGGTACAACTCAGCGAATCAACCACGATTGCCGAATCGTTGCGCTGGGACATCCCCAAATTCGAAGCCGTCGCCCTCGATTATTTTGCCTGTGGCGACTACGACATGGCCCTCGGTATGTGCACTATGGCGCCACAGTACGGTCCCATGTTGCACTACTTGGCCGCCTGGATGCATGCCCTACGCGGCACCCCTGCGACTGCCAACACCGACGAACAGACCGGGGCCAGCACACTGACTGATTGGGTCCAAGAATCGTTACGAGTGGCGCGCTTGCGCACCATTGATTGGTGCTTTCCCCATCGGCTCATCCATGTGCCCATGTTGCAATTTGCCATGCAACACTACCCCGCCGATGGTAATGCCGCCTATCTACTCGGTAATTTTTGGTATGCCCACCAGATGCCCGACCGCGCCATCGAATGCTGGCAACATGCAGTGCAGTACACCCCCGACAACGCCGTGGCGTGGCGCAATCTCGGCTTGGCCTATGTCAACCACCACCAAGACATGTCTGCAGGACATACCGCATACCAACGAGCGCTTGCACTCAGTCCTAACGATGCCCGTTTGTTGTACGAAGCCGACCAGCTGGCCCAAATCAGTGGCGGCGATCCTAGTGCACGACTCAGCCACCTCGCCAACAATTTGGCGCTGGTGCTCGAGCGTGATGATTTGACGATTTCGTATGTGACACTCCTCAATATCCATGGGCGGCATGCCGAGGCCCTCGATATATTAACCACACGCATGTTTCATCCGTGGGAGGGTGGCGAAGGGCGTGTGGCAGCCCAACACACCATCGCCATCATTGGCCTGGCTGAACAAGCCATGCAGGCAGGGCAGTTTGACGAAGCAATTACGTTGTTGCACCGGGCCATCAATTACCCCGTCAACCTCGGTGAAGGCAAACTCCCTGGCGCCAACGAAAACAACTTGCATTACTTGATGGGGGTGGCCTATACGGCCCTCGGCGATCATGCGGCGGCAACGCAGGCGTGGCAATTGGCCACCCGTGGCGATAGCCAACCAACATCGGCGATTTATTACAACGACCAGCCACCCGACATGATTTTTTATCAGGGCCTAGCCTGGCGCCGGTTGGGGGACAATGCACGCGCCGAGGCGATATTCCAGCGCTTGTGTGCGTATGGCCACACCCATGCCGACGACCAGATTCGTACCGATTATTTCGCGGTGTCACTGCCGAGTTTCTTGGTGTTTAATGACGACCCCACCCTGCGCAATCACCTCCATTGTCTGTACATGCAAGCCTTGGGCAGATTGGGATTGGCGCATCCAGATGCGGTAATCGCCTTTGATGCATTGCTCGCACGTGATGCCCATCACCAAGGCGCCCGCTACCATCGCGACTTTCGCCATTGCTAAGCTGTCAAAAACAATCCCGTACGCCTGCCAGTCAACGTTGATATTGCCCGTTCAGCCGCGATAAACATCGCAACACGATAAAGGAATTACCCATGTTACACCGTCTGCGCTTAGGAATTATGTTGAGTCTCGTGGTGTTGCTGATAGCGTGTGGCAGTACACCAGCCGCCACCGAACCTACCGCCACGACGGTTGACGCCACCACCGTCGCCACCACCGCACCGGCCGAAGCCACCGCCACCACCGCACCGGCTGAGGCCACTGCCACCACCGCACCGGCTGAGGCCACTGCCACCACCGCACCTGCCGAGGCCACTGCCACCACCGCACCTGCCGAGGCCACCGCCACTACCGCACCGGCAGAGGCCACCGCCACCACCGCACCGGCCGAAGCCACCGCCACTACCGCACCGGCCGAGGCCACCGCCACTACCGCACCCGTCGGAGTCACCATTGATACCACGCCACGCCAACCGATTTCGAGCGGACCAACCTTGCTCGATAGTCGCATCGATGTGCGCCGGGTCACTAGTGTACCGGTCAACAGCATTCGTTTGGTCTATGACGGCACCACGAGTAGTTTGTTGATACTCACGATGAACGATGGTCTGCAACGCATCAATCCTAGCGATGGCAAAAAAACCATCGTTGCGAGCACCGCCGAAATGATGGGCGCTGCGGTACCAGGCGGGCTGGCTGTCGCCAATGATGGTACCGTCTATGTGGTTGGCAATGAAGCCGTCAAAACGATGACCAAAGCAGTCATTCGCCGTGGTCGCCCAAATGGGGCAAAGTATAGCTGGGAAACCGTCGCAAGTACCGAAGCCTACCCCCGGAGCGATACCCCCTTTGACCACTTGTTCAACGGTATCGTCGTCAGCAACAAATGGATTTATGTCAGTAGTGGTTCACGTACCGACCATGGTGAAGTCGAATCCCAAAACGGCACGTTTGCTGATTTACGTGAAGCAGCCCTGACCTCCCGCATGTATCGCTTTGCTATCGACAGCAAAGATATCGTCCTCAAAAACGACGAGGCCGCGGTAGAACCCTACGTCTATGCCCGGGGCTTCCGCAACGCCTATGACCCCGCATTTGCCCCCAATGGCGAATTATTTGTGGGCGACAATGGACCTGATGCCGATTTGCCAGACGAACTCAATTGGGTACGCCAAGGCGGCCATTTCGGCTTCCCCTGGCGCTTTGGTGATATCGACAACCCACAGCGTGACCCCGCCTACGACCCCGCCAAAGACCTGCGCCTCCAGCCAGATTTCACGGCCGTCCAAATCGGTGCCTATCGCAATGACCCCAGCTACCCGGCTGCACCCGGCAAATTCCTCGACCCCATCATCAATCAAGGACCAGCCGCCACCAACTACCGCGGTGCCGATGGTAAATCGTATGATGCCGCCCAAGAAGGCAAAACACTGGCTGGGTTGACACCCCACCGATCGCCCCTCGGGTTGGTGTTTGCCGATCAAACCTTCCCCAAGAGCTGGCAAGGTGCGGGCAAGACCCTCAACGGATTTCTGTTGAGCTGGGGCGCAGCGGGTGGCACATTACCTGATCGGGGCCAAGACATGCTGGCATTGCAACTCAGCAAAAGCGGCAACAACTACACCATGACCGCCCGCCAGATCGTGCGTGATTTACGCAATCCCATCGATAGTGCCATTGTGGATGACAAAATCTACGTCCTCGAATTCGGCGATAAAGTGGCAATCTGGGAATTTACCTTCCACGAATAGTAGCGCAGTAGTAGGGTATTATGCCGCAGCGTATCACTGACAATTCACGCTTAAGCCGCAACGGGCATATTTTTGGCTCATTGCTGAGTGAGCTCCAACAGCGCATCCGCAAAGGAGAATGGCAACCTGGTAGCCATTTACCCAGCATTACGCATTTGGCACACTCGTTTGGCGTGAGTACCGGGTCAGTGCGTGAGGCACTCCGTTCGCTCCAATCGCTGGGGATGGTGCGGATCGAACACGGGCGGGGGGTAATTGTCATTAGTAATCAAATTGATGAGGATGTTCAACAACCCCAAAGCAACCCAACCATCGCCAATGTGGTGGCATTAGCTGAAGCGCGGCGACTCATCGAACCAGAGCTCGCCGCCCTGGCGGCCGAACGGGGTAGCGATATCGAATTAACTGAAGTCTTACAACTTGCCATTACCATGGAACAACATGTCGTGGCGGGGCTTGATTTCGGCGAATCCGATACCGCATTCCATCATGCAATTGCAAATGCAGCCCATAACCCGGTCTTGAGTCAGATGATGCTCAGCATGCACGATCTTTTTTTGTTGAGTCGCCAATTTACCAGCAAAGAAGCAGGTATGACCGATCGCGCCGTGCGTTATCATCGCTTGATTGCCGATGCGATTCAAACCCGTAATGCATCACAAGCGCGTTTGCTGATGCTGGCCCACATGAATGACGCCTTCGGCAGTGTGCTTGCGATTGAAGCCAAGCAGCAGACTCCGTAATTTTTTTGTAGAGAGAGAGTAAGTTCCCATGCGTATTGCAGTAACTGGGGGGAATGGCGACTTGGCCCGGGTGCTCATCCCCATGCTGGTGGCCCAAGGGCACGAGGTCAAAAGCCTCGACCGCACCTTGCCCCCCCGCACCAGTGACAATCCCCTTCCTGCCCATGCCGTGGTGGTTGACACCACCGATTATGGGCAAGTCGTGGCAGCCCTCGCTGGCTGTGACGGTATTATTCACCTCGCCGCCCATCGCTCACCCATGCAAGCCCCTGACCATGTCGTCTATCACGACAACACCGTCAGTAGCTACCATGTCTTGCTCGCCGCCGAAACACTCGGCATCCGCAATGTCTGTATGGCCTCGAGCATCAACGCCATCGGGGGTGTGTTTAGCAAAGCTCCCCGCTACGACTACCTGCCGCTCGACGAACTCCACCCCTGCTATGCCGAAGATTCATATAGCCAATCAAAATGGGTGCTTGAACTCCAAGGTGAGGCCTTTGCCCGCCGTCGCACCGATGTCGCCATTAGTAGCCTGCGCTTCCACGGGATTACCTCCCGTGAAAACGCCATGACCTACTGGGCCCACAACGCCGCTGGTATCAAGCACCTCTGGGGCTATGTCGACCCCAAAGCCGCTGCCCGTGCCTGTATCGCCGCCATGAACGTCACCTGGACTGGCCACCACGTCTTTTATATCGTCGCACCTGACGTCGCCAGTGATGTTGCCAGCGAAACCCTCGCCGCCACCAATTACCCCAACGCAACGCACAAACCCCAGCTCACCGGCACCATGGGATTTTTTGATTGTAGCAAAGCTGCCAATCTGCTTGGTTGGCACCATAACGAGGAGTAGTTTTCATGAAAATCACTGACATCAAGTGTTATCCATTGTGGATTGGCACACGCAATCAGCTCGTCATCAAAATCGAAACCGATGAGGGCATTTATGGCCTTGGCGAATCAGGCCTCAGTGGCCGTGAATTGGCCGTCATGGGGGCAGTCAACCACTTCCGCGAGTTTTTGATTGGCCAAAACCCCATGCACATGGGACGCATCTGGCAAGAACTCTACCGCAGCCAATACTTCGAAGGTGGCCGCGTATTGACCGCCGCCCAAAGTGCCATTGACATTGCCTTGTATGACATCGCCGGCAAGGCCCTCGGCGTCCCCGTCCATCAACTCCTCGGTGGCCAACACCGCAATCACATCCCCTGCTTTGTCACCACTAGTGGCTCGACTCCTGACGAAATGTTGGCGAGTGCCCAATTGCTCTGGGATCACGGCTGGCGCGTCATCCGCACCGGCATGCTCTCCCCCCGCAACCACGGCGAGGGAATTTTCGAGCCCCGCGAGACGATTGGCATCACCGCCAAAACCCTCATCAAAATCCGCGAAACATTGGGCGATGAGCTGACGCTTGGCATCGACTACCATCACCGCTTATCCCTGGCCGAAACGGCGTCGTTCTGCCAGCGCATGCCCGTCGGCACCATCGACTTCATCGAAGAACCAATGCGTGACGAAAGCCCCGAAGCCTACGAAGCCTTGCGCAAAATGACCCCCGTCCCCTTTGCCGTGGGCGAAGAATTCGCCAGCAAATGGCAATTTGCCCCCTTCATCGAACGCCATCTGACCGACTTTGCCCGCCTCGACATCTGTAATGTGGGCGGATTCACTGAATCAATGAAGGTCGCTGGGTGGGCCGAAACACACTATATTGACTTGATGCCCCACAACCCACTCGGGCCCGTCTGCACTGCCGCCACCATTCATCTCGCCGCTGCAGTACCGAATTTTGCCTGGCTCGAAGTACGGGTATCTCCCAGTGAAAACCTCTACAAGGGCGACGGCATCAACGACGTCGATGTCATCTTCCCCGTCAATCCCAAGCTCAACGGTAACGCCTTTGATGTGCCCCAAGCCCCAGGCTTGGGCATCGAATTCGACGAAGAGACCGCCAAAAAACACACCTGGAAGTTCTGGGAAGCACCCCACCTCCGTCGCCGTGATGGCTCAGTCACCAACTGGTAATTGGCATACGCACCCGAGCGCACATAGGTTCGCTCGGGTGTAGCACTAAAGGAACACCTCATGTCACAAATTCTCGTTGGTAGCTACAACACGCCAGATCAACCAGGCGTGGCCATTTTGGAAGTCGATAGCAGTGGTACATATCGGGTTATCAGCCAATTAACCGGCATCGAAAATCCCTCGTTCATGACCCAGCACGGCGCACACATCTATGCCGTCAGCGAAACTGGCACTAATGGTGGCGTCGTTGCCATAACCCGCCAAGGCACTACCCTCAGCCACGGCATCCGCCGTCCGAGTGGCGGTGGCTGGCCATGTCATGTACGCGTGAGTGCTGATGGCCGATTTGTCGTCGCCACCAACTACGGCAGCGGCACGGTGGCGTTGTTGCACATCGAAAGCGATGGATCGCTCACCGGCCTCAATGATTTGGTAGCTCATAGTGGCAGTGGACCCCATGCCGGCCGCCAAGGTGAGCCCCATGCCCATTCTGCCATCATCACTCCTGATGGGGCCTATGTAATTGCGGCTGATTTGGGCACCGATGAGTTAGTGTTTTATACCATCAACACCCAAACCAATCAACTCGTACGCACCCATACCGTCAATGCTCCTGCAGGTAACGGCCCACGCCATACTATTTTTCATGCCAATGGCACCATATTGTACGTGGCCAACGAATTAGCCTGTAGCGTGTCGGTGTTTGGGTACGCCAGCGGCACACTTACCCACATCGCCGATCATGCAACCTTCACCGGCACCAACCACGACTTTACCGTGGCCGACATTCATATCAGCCCTGACCAGCAATTCCTCTACTGCACCACCCGCACTGATAACACCATCGCTGCCTATCGCATCTTGGCTGACGGGAATCTCACGCGGATTGGCGTCTATCGTTGTGGGGGGGCCTGGCCGCGCAATTTTGCCATTGCCCCAGACGGTTCTTATATCCTCGTTGCCTGCCAACACGACAATCACATCGCCGTATTGCCCCGCGATACCACCACTGGAGTCGTTGGCGCACGGGTGGCAACCATTCCCATGCCCAATGTCTCTTTTGTTGAATTTATATAACAAAATCCCTGCTTTATATAGCCGCAAAACGCTCACACAGTTATTCACTGTCTGTTTTGCGGCTTTCTTTTCAATAAATTAATATTTGAAATAACTTTGTAATTTATTTGTAACTATTATTCACCTGAATCAGTATATATTTTTTGATTTATTGTTATTATAGTCAGTAGTACTATTAATGATTATATTGAGGTAATGGGGTAATGAAACAGCAAACCTTTGGCGCCACGGTACGCTATTACCTACAAAACTACGAAACGCAAATAATCGAGATCGAGAAACTCAGCATTTATCCCTATTTATCAGCGGTTGGCTATATCGTTGCCTGCGTTACTATTTTGGTGATGTTAGGGATTCCGCGTAATCAGCTTGATATGACGGCGTCAACTGTTGCAACCAAAAATCTCTATCAAGTAGAGCAACGCACCGAAGCACCCTACACCTTCCGGTGGTTGGCCCAAGACAGTGAAATACCGTTACCACAACCAAGCAATGGCAAACAAATCATACGGCTGATGGCGACGGTGCCATTACCAAACACGCATATCACGCTTTATTTTGACAATCAAAACCCAGCCACATTCCCTGTCGCACAGAATGTATTTCGCCGATACGAATATCTTGTCGATGTACCACGGAGCAATGACACCACACTCTTGCGCTTCCACAGCGATAATGTGTCACAAAACGGGCGCGAATTATCAATCGGGTTAACCCAAATCATGATGGTACCGCTAACGCCATATATCATTCCGCGCACACTGGTATTGTTATTAATGCTCTACACGGCGATTATCGTATTTGTATGGCGCATGCAATGGTATCTAATCCTGACGTTTTATGCGACAAGTATTGTGTTTCTGGCCTATGCAGCCACGCATGTCTACAACAGCGACAGTTGGTATTATGCCTATTTGGTCGTCTTTGGCGTAGCTGGGATTATTATTGGGCGGACTAAACCGGCCAAAAAAGACGATCCGTTAGTGGCGCCGGTGTATCGCCGTGACGTCGATGGCTTACGGGCGCTTGCGATTATTGCAGTGGTCGTCTATCACGCCTTCCCGACGCTCTTACCCAGCGGCAATCTGGGTGTCGATATCTTTTTTGTCATTTCAGGATATTTAATCAGTCAATTATTAATTCGTCAGTTTGTCAAAAACACCTTTTCGTTCAGTGATTTTTACAATCGGCGCATTCGCCGGATTTTCCCCGCCCTGTTTTGTATGTTGTTCGTAGTGACGGTGATGGGGTTATTGTTTTTATTCCCCAATGAATATGCGCAACTGGGGCGGCATGTCGGTGCCGGAGCTGGCTTTGTTGCGAATCTATTGCTGTATACCGAGGTCAACTATTTCGACAAATCGGCAGCCTACAAACCATTGCTCCATTTATGGTCACTTGGTGTCGAAGAACAATTTTATGTCGTGTGGCCGATTTTGCTGTATATATTCCGCCAGCGCTTACGCTCGGTACCGGCACTGATTACAACCCTCATTGCGGCGTCATTTTTGGTCAATCTCCGCCTCGACGACACATTGCCAATCGCGTCGTTTTATTGGCCGATGTCACGGGTGTGGGAACTATTGGTGGGCACACTCGTCGTTCACATCCTCGCCAACCCCACCATTCGCCAACGCTTATTTTTCACGCCAATCATTGCCCACACAATTAGTGGCATAGGCATCACATTGCTGGTGGCGAGTATGTTTTTGGCAGATGGTGACGCAAGCTATACGTACTACAGTGCAATTGTGCCGATTTGCGGAGCTATTTTGGTGATTGTGGCAGGTGAGCGGGCATGGTTCAATCGTGTCATATTGGCGAATCCAGTCATGGTATGGATCGGTTTAATCAGCTTCCCACTCTATCTCTGGCACTGGCCACTGTTGTCGTTTGCCAATTTTTTTACTAATACAGAACCAAGTATTGCGATTCGCATCGTGCTCGTAGCGATTAGCGTCTTGTTTGCCTGGTTGACCTATGCCTACCTCGAGAAACCGTTGCGCCAAGGACATATGCGTGCCATCCCTACGCGTTACTTTAGTTATGCGACATTTGCGTGTGGCATTGTAGGCTATTTTTTGATTGGAAGTGGCGTCATAATGCCGCTTAACCGCAATTCCCCAGATAGCGCAGTGAGTAGCTCCCCTGCGGTAATTACGAGCAACCCATTGTGTGCCGGGATTGAAAACAATTATTTGGTTACGTGTGTCCATCACCAACGGGGCAACGACACCACAGAGGAATATGTGTTCATCGGTGATAGTCACGCCGAGGTCCTCGCCGCCGGCAACGACATCCCACATTCAACCACCGCATTTGCCGTCCGTTATTGCTTGCCGTTGTTAGGAATCGAACGCTTTGTCGATCAATCGGCACGTGCATTTGGATGTGACGACATCCATAAATTACCGGCATTTATCAACAATCTGCGGGACAATCCGCCGACGCACCACCGCACGATTTTGCTCGCTGCGCGCTTTGTAGCACTCGAGCCAAGTAGCAATATTGTGGCTGACCGGCGCGGTTATTATCAATTTAGTGGTCCACGGGTACCTGCAAGTACCGTAAATCTCGATACCGTCTTCCAGACTGGATTGCAACGTACCTTGACTGCGCTCACGACACTCCCCAATACCAGCGTCGTGTTTGTGGATCAAGTTCCGGAGCTTGACTTCATGCCAATGAACTGTAACCGACTACAATTATTTCATTCACTCGCAGATTCCACCTGCACAACTCCACAGCAACCGATTATGCAGGCGTTCGTGCGCTACAAAAACAACGTGAGTACCGTGTTAGCAAATTACCCCACCGTACACCGTTACGACCCCATGAATGCCCTGTGTCACAACGATCAATGCGCCATTATGACCAATGGCTATGCCCTTTATATTGACACCAATCACTTAACATCCTACGGCGCAAATCTGGTTGCTGCCGATTTATGGAAAAAAGTACTCACATATCCCAGATATCGCCAAAGTTAATTGATTAGCAGACACCAAACGCCCGTTCAGGTATAACCTGAACGGGCGTTTGGTGTCTACACAATCCGAAATTACGGCGTCCAGATGGTACCATCGGGCCAGCGACTCTGGGTCCACTCCACCACCTTGGTGTCGACGGGGTACTTGGCAGCCTTTTGCTCGTCAAAATCGACACCCCAGCCTGGTTTGTCGTTGACATAGACATAGCCACCATGTACTTCGGGACAACCGGGGAAGACTTCATACAAATTTGGCCCAAAGTGAATCACTTCTTGGATGCCAAAATTGCGGCTCGACAAGTCGAGATGCACGTTGGCGGCATGCCCAATTGGTGATACGTCACCAGGACCATGCCAGGCCGTACGAATCCCGAATTGCTCAGCAAACGCAGCCAACTTGCGGGCCGGCGTCACACCACCAATGGCCGATACGTGTGAGCGGATGAAGTCGATCAACTGCTCGCTAATCAACGTCTTCCATTCGGCGGCGTTCACGTGCAATTCACCCATGGCGATGGGGGTCGCACATTGCTCACGCAAGCGGCGGAACCATTCGATTTGGTCGGGGGCAAATGGATCTTCGAGGAAGAAGAGCCGGTAGGGCTCAAGCGCCTTACCCATCCGTACCGCATCAATCGGCGCAATCCGCTCGTGGATGTCGTGGAGCAAAAAGAGGTCGTAGCCGATTTTGTTACGAATATAATCAAATAGCGGCGGAATCGAGCGGGCATACACATCAGGCTGGTAGTAGGCACCGGGGAAGGTTGATTCGAGGTTGTCCATCGAGCGCATACGATGGGTGGCCTGTGGCGCATCTTTACTGGGGACGCTGTTTTGTTTGGTGATGTCTTGGATACGACCGCCGTAGCCACCCATTTGACAGCGCACGGCGAGGGCGCCACTCTCTTGGTACTTGATGACGTTTTCGAGCACTTCTTGGTGGTCACGGCCATCGGCGTGGCGATATATCATGGCACCTTCGCGACACTTGCCGCCCCAGAGTTGATAAACGGGCATGTTGGCGATTTTGCCCTTGATATCCCACAAGGCCATGTCGACACCGCTGATGGCGTTGTTGAGCACGGGGCCATTACGCCAGTAGGAATTGACCATCATCAATTGCCACATATCTTCGCTGTTGCGCGGATCGCGACCAACTAGCAACGGCTCGAGATAATCTTCGACCGCTTTGACGACCAACGTGGCCCGTTGGGTAAACGTGGCACAACCCAAGCCAAACAAGCCATCTTGGTCGGTTTCGACCTTGACAACGACGACCCCAATGCCGTCAGGGGCGGTCAAAAACGCCCGTACACGCGTGATTTTCATTGTAATCTCCATTGAAAAAAAGCCTATCACCCACATATTCCATCTCCCACGTCACTATGACGTGGGAGATGGAAGTCAACGCAATCTTACGACCAGAGCCGATCCCAGCTTTTGGCTTCGTCCCATTCGGGGGTTGGCTCAAAGAATCCGCTGCCCTTGACCAAATGTTCCTTGACCACGTCGAGATTGACTTCAAAGCCCAAACCGGGGGTATGGGGCACTGCAATGTAGCCGTTTTGGATGACGGGGCCACTGCGCCCGGTAATGGTGATAAAGTCGCTCCAGAAGGGTTCTTCGGAGAAGTGGTGTTCGAGGGCGATGAAGTTTTCGGTGGCAGCGGCACAATGCACACTCGCCATGGTGCTGATGGGCGTACCGGCCATGTGCATCGCCATGCTAATCCCCCGCTCAGCGGCGTAATCGCCGATGCGCTTGGTTTCCATGATGCCACCACTCGTGGCCATGTCAGGGTGAATGATATTGACGCCACGGGCATCGATGAGCGGTTTAAAGCCATCGAGGGCGTAGATATCTTCACCGGTACAGACGGGCGTGTGGAGTTCACGCTCGAGTTGTACCCATTGATCGGTGAATTGCCACGGCACCAGGTCTTCGAGCCACGCCAAATTGTAGGGCTCGAGCGCTTTACCAAGGCGAATACAATCGTCGATGCCGATATGACCAAAGTGGTCAGCGGCAATTGGCACTTCGTAGCCTACCGTCTCACGCACTTGGGACACATATTCCACAATCATGTCCAACCCTTTGGGGGTGATACGGACGTGCGTGAAGGGGTGTTGCAAGGTGTGCAAGTTGAGCATTTTGTCGAAGTGCTTGTCGCTCCCGCCGGGCAACATGCCATCGGGATAGGTCAACGCACCGGGGATGCCGATGAGGGGTTGGATGCCTACGTCCATTTTGAGCATGGTATAGCCCCACGAGATGCGCTCTTGGAGTTGTTTGCCCATCGACACACCATCGGGTTCGTTGGGGGTATCGCAGTACATGCGCACGCGGTCGCGGTATTGACCACCGGCGAGGGCAAAGGCGGGTACGCCATAGGCTTTGCCGGCCAGGTCCATCAAGGCCATTTCGACACCGGACACGCCGCCACCCTGGCGACCGTGATGGCCGAACTGCTTGATTTTGCGGAACAAACGATCGACGTTGCAGGGATTTTCGCCCAACAAGCGGCTTTTGAGCATCAAAGCGTATTTGGCGGCGGCCAAGTCACGGACTTCGCCCCAACCGCTAATCCCTTGGTTGGTATCGATGCGGATGATGCTAAAGTGCCAGTGGTCCCAGCCCACCGTGGCAATCCGCATATCGGTGATTTTGAGGTCGCTCGGGTTTGATGAGCGCTGAATGTTATCTTCAGGGCGCGTTCCGCTCATTTGTTGTTCGCTTTCTTCCAGGCGGTGTAGTCGGCTTCGATGTCTTCGCGCCAATTTTGCACGTCGATCTCGCCGCTGGTGTATTTGCCTTCACCAATCCGCATTTTGCCGAATTCATCACGCACGCGGGTGTTTTCGCTCTCTTCAACGACTTCTTTCACCAAGTGCGGTGGGATAACGATGATACCGGTGGCGGTGCCCAAAATCACGTCGCCTGGCAAAATGGTAATGCCGTCGATGCGCACGGGAATGTTGATACCAGACAAGGTGACATCGGCAATGGCGGTTGGATCAAAGCCCCGCACATAGAAGTTGACATCGTCGAGGGTGACCAGGCCGGCCAAGTCACGGACGCCACCATCAATCACAGCGCCGGCGTGGGTGCGTTTGGCCACTGCAGTACCCAAGTTGTCACCAACCAAGGTGCCGTCTTTGATTTTGCCAAACAAATCACACACCATCACATCGTTGCGCTCGAGTTGTTCGATAATCCACGAATTTTGGCCACCGATTTTGCCACGCCCCGCAGCAATCCCGGAATCTTGGATGACCTTGTGGAAGTCGGGGCGATGAGGAATAAAGGCGGCAGTGACAGCCCGGCCGACGGTAACTTTGCCGGGGTGGGTCTCTTTCCAGTTACCAGCGAATTGCAAGTTGTAGCCATGGCGACGCATCGTACCCCAGGCCTCTTCGGTGGTGACCAGTTTCATGCGCTCGATCAAATCATCGGGCACTTTGGGGCGACCATCGGCAAAGCGCTCGAAAGGATTTTGGGCGGTCAGGGCAATCATTGCCTCACGAGTTGGTTGTACATGCCACGTCATTGTAGTATCCTTTCAAAAAACGGCGTATCACAAAAATTAATGCGTCCAGCCCAACAAGCGTTGCGCCTTCGTGCAGTCGTACATTCCCTCGTTGGGTGCCAATTCCTTGGTCACTGTCACTTGCGGGAACCATTGGGCAATCAAATCGCTGGTCGATTCGGCCATCACCGTGGTCGGCGACACAATATAAAAGGCTTCGTGGCCAATATATTGCGCATCGACAATCGCCATACAGGCGCGGGCAGCCGACTCACCGAGCGTATACGCCCAAAGTTGCTTGGCATTCATGTCGAAGTTTTTGTTGGCGCGTTCTTGCGCCAATGCCAAATTTTCGACCACCCAGTGGAAGCGCAACGAGGCAATCGTCATGTCTTCGTAGCGCCGTGCAATCGAATCACCTTGGAGCTCGCAAATCCACTTCGACAAGCTGTAGGGGTCTTCGCTATAGGTAGGGTGCAATTCATTGACCGGCAAATAATCATATTTGGGCCAACGACTATACACCGCGCCGATCGCGTTGATACTTGATGCCTGCGCTACCCGTTTGATGCCACAATTCGCCGCCGCCAACAAGGCATTGTAACTACTCGTGACATTGTTGTTGTGCACCACATGGTCAAGATGACCACGGGGCGCTGGGATAGCCGCCAAGTGGATGAGCACTTCATAGCCATTGATGGCATCATAAAATGCTTGGTAATCAGACAATTCGGCACTCACAAAGTCAACACTGTCAGGCACACTCCCTGCAGTCGGTGCCACCCGATCAATGTTGCGTACCGTATGCCCTTGCGCCACGGCCATCCGTAACACATGCTTACCGACGCTCCCACTCCCACCAGTTACCGCAATACGCACGTTTACTCCTTTATGAAGTAGGAAGGAGGAAGGAGGAAGTATGAAGTGAAGTGGGAAGTAATCAAGTTATGAAGTAACAATTACAACCAACGCACTTCCGCCCCCTCCTTCGTTTTATTTCTGACCGTACACTACTTCACGCAAACCACGGATATAGCCAATGGCATACAAGCGTCCAAACGCCGAATAACCGGCGTTTTCGTTGCTATCACCGGCCACCGTCGGCACATGGTCGGGGCGCAATACCCCTTCAAAGCCAATATCTTTGTAGGCCTGCATACAAGCCGTCATATCGGTTTTGCCAGCATCATGCCACGACTCTTCAAACTTGTCTTTGGTGCCAATCACATCGCGGAAGTGCACAAAGAAGAGTTTGTTCTGCTTGCCGAATTGGTGAATCACACTGGGCAAATCGTCGGTCATCAAGGTGAAATTGCCTTGGCACATGGTGATGCCATTGACCGGGCTCGGAATCATGTCAACCAAGCGCTGGAAGTTTTCGACGGTGCGCATAATCCGGCCGACACCACGAATCGGTGAACGGGGGGGATCATCGGGGTGCATCGCCAATTTAACGCCGGCTTTTTCGGCCACAGGCACGATCCGCTTCATGAAGTATTCGAGGTTGGTCCACAATTCTTCTTCGCTAATCGGGCCGTTTTCGGTGTTGGGGGCGCCTTCCATCAAGGCGTTATCATAACTCGTCACCACACTACCACCACGTGAAGGGGTGGTGGTTGAGGTACGCATCCAATTGAAGTCAGTCATCCATTCGTAACACCACACCGGGATCTTGAGGCGGCCCATGTTTTCGATCAGAGTACAAGCTACGTCGATTTCGGCATCACGACCGGGCAAACCACGCTTTGCCAAATTCAACGGTGGGCGGGCTTCGATGACTTCGAGGGCAAAGCCGGCTTCTTCGTAGCGTTGCTTCATGCGCAACAACGGCAGATAGTCACAGGCCCCATCCGTCCCATTGAATGCCTCGCCATACGGCAAGCCACCAACGGCATAATCAATCCCACACTGCTTCGACAACGTCCACAACATTGATGGTGTGGGTGGCAAAGCTTCGGCAATCTTAATCATGAGATACTCCTTTATTCTGCATCTAGTTGCACTTGTACCGACCAGCTCCGCTGCTGGCCCGGAGGCAACGTGGCATACGTAGTAGTTCGACTGTAGGCATCGCTCAAGCGGTCATAGACGCCAATGGCTGGCTCAATACCCATATTGTAATTGGGACTCTCACCATCGTTGCTCCATGCTCCGGCATTGATAAACACCGCCAGCTGTGGGATTTCGGCGCTATCCCAGCGCATCGTCAGCCGCCCATTGGCGGCCTGCAAGGCCACCCAACCACTGGGCAAGACATCGCTATATAACTTGGCCGTCATGGCACTCGTTACCTCAGGAAGGTGTGTCAAATCCAACACGCGTTGGTCGGGCAACACAATCGCCTCTGGAGCATCACTGACCAATTCGCCCTGGTGATTGGCATGCAAAAACGTGGTGCCCGCCGGGGTATACAAGGCCATGCCTGGCTCCAATGATACCAGCGGGTGCGCACACCAAATCCACTGCAAATCGGCTTCGCCGTGATTTTTGACACGGTACGTCACCTCGATGGCAGCCTCAGCGCCGATTTCGATTGAGCGCATAAACGTATACGGCAAGGTCAAGCCTTCCCACACACAGGTATACACCACCGCATCGTCTTGGACCAGCCACGTCACCGTCGGTGTCTGACACCACAATTCACCATGGTCAGCGAGCGGGGTACCCTGCCACGGGGCGGCCGGGTAATCACACGGGCCGACAGTGGGGAAACATTCGTCCCAGCCACCGGTGTCAGCCACCGCCACATAATTGGCAGTCGATGGCACCTGTTGGTAGGGCATACGGGGATGGCGCCACAGCCATTCTCGACCGGTACGCCGATCCGTCAACCGTGTCATTTTGCCACCCAACACAGGGATATATTCGCATTCAATCACAGCGTTTTGCACCACGACACGGGTAAACCCATCATCGCCGTGATATTCGTGTTTGTGAATGGTCATGGTTGCTCCATCACATCGTCGTCACTAAAGACGATTTTGGTGAAGCGCTCAGGGATATGATTGTCGTTTGAACCAACCGCACCCCAACTCCAGGCTGCCGGTTGTGACACCACTTGCCCGGCCAGTTCCAAGCGCTGAAAGCGCCCAAAAAAGATGTTCCATTCGTCGCCCGCCTTGGGGGGGAGCGATCGCCCTTGACCGAGGTGCTTCATGCCACTCCACGGGAAGGCCAACTCCACCCGCCAGCCTTTGTCAACGACAGCTGGGTTATTGATTTGGCCATCGACAAACACGGCACTTTGTAGACCAGGCATGTCCCAATCGCGGTAGGCCCAGCGCAGGCCACGGGGGTGGCTGCCCTGCCAAAAGTGGTGGCCGACCCGGTCATGGTTGCCCCCAAACAAAATCGCAGCATGGTCGTGGACATCGAATTCGGGGGTGTCCCAGTAGCTTCCTTTGCGCCAGGCATCTTGCCAGACAAAAAAGACTTCGTAGATGGTACCAAGGGCATTGATTTCGAATTCGTAGTAACAATCGCCGCCATCAATAAAGACCTCGACGTCGTTTTCCAAAAAAACTAACGCATCGCGTGTGGCTTGGGTGGCCGTTACAAACGGCTCTTCGACCCAAAATCCCACATACAATGCGTCATCATCCCAGACCACGGCACACTGGGTATCAAATGGACCAGGCCCTCCACTAATCATGTCGACAAACCGCGGCGAACGCACTGCGCGTTGCCATACCGGGCTCGCCAACCGCCCATCGAGAGCTGGTTTTTGCGAGGTGCGCTTGCAGATATACTGCATCTGCTGATCTGGAGTCCAATCGGAGACAATCATTGTCGTCCTTTTCATGAAAAAGGGGCGTACCACCCGGCACGCCCCTCCACCATTCCGCCTATACCGGCAATACGTCAGTCAACTGTGTGGCCGGCAATACCGGGTTGTTGTCGTACAACACGCACGATGCCACCTGCGTTTCGGCAACGCGGTACAAGGGTGGTGGGGTGTGTAGACAATTGTCTTTGACATGTGGGCAACGTGCCGCAAACCGGCAACCCTTGCCACCCTTATCGGTGGCATCGGATTCTTTGACCATCATACCGTCACTGCCCCAGCGGCGGTCGACATCGGGCCACGGAATCGAGTCAATCAACAAGCGGGTATAGGGGTGTTGAGGTTTCTGGATGACATTATCAATGTCACCCGCTTCCATCACACCACCCTTGTACAGCACCACAATCGAATTGGCGACGTGGTAGGCGGTGGTCAAGTCGTGGGTGATATAGATAATCGACACGCCATGATCACGATGCAGGCCACGCAACGACTCGAGGATATTGGCACGCAGTGATGCATCGACCATCGACACTGGTTCGTCAGCCACGAGCACCCTAGGCTTGAGCAACAAGGCCCGTGCCACGTTGATGCGTTGGCGCTGACCACCCGACAATTGGTGCGGGAAGCGGCCGAGGATGTCTTCGGGGCGTAAACCGACCGAACTCAACGCTTCTTCCATTTTGTTGCGGGCATCAGCTTTTGACTTCGCCAATTTGAATTTTTCAATTGGCACCGTCAACAAATGGTCAACCGTATAAAACGGATTGAACACCGCAAACGGATCTTGGAAGACGGCTTGGACTTCGCGGCGATAATTCAAGCGATCATCGCCACGCAACTTGCTGATGTTTTTGCCTTTGTAGAGGATTTCGCCCTTGGTGGGGTCGATAAATCCCAGCAACAACATCGCCAAGGTGGTCTTGCCGCTGCCACTCTCACCGGCCACCGTCATAATGGTGGGCTCGTCTTCTTTGAGTGTCATCGAAAAATCTGCCAAGGCAGTCGTCCCAGCCTCAGCAAAATACCCACGGGTGTAGGTTTTGGTTACATTACGAAACTCGAGCAAATTCGCCACGGCTATGCCCCTTCCGTATAGAGATGACACGCAACCAAGCGATTACCTTCGTATTCTTTTACGTCGGGAACCGTTGTTTTGCAGACATCCATTGCTTGTGGACAACGGGGGTGGAATGCACAACCGTTGGGAATCCGCAACAGTGATGGTGCTAAACCAGCAATCCCTTGGAAGACCCCTTTGTTTGACAAGTTGGGCAAACTTTTGATGAGTGCTTGCGCATAGGGATGCATCGGCTTGCTAAACATGTCACGCACCGTGCTGACCTCGGTCAAGCGCCCGGCATACATCACTGCCACTTTATCGACAAATTGTGCCATCAAGCCCATGTCGTGCCCGATCAGGATGACGGCAGTGCCCATTTCTTTTTGGACCCGGTCGATGGTTTCCATCACTTGGCGTTGCGTCACCACGTCAAGGGCACTGGTGGGCTCGTCGGCGATGATGACCTGTGGTTTGAGCAAAATCCCGATAGCGATACAGACGCGTTGCTTCATGCCACCGCTCAACTCGTGCGCATACATCTGAAAGACGTTGCGCTTGAGGTCGACCGATTCGAGCGACTGCATACATTGCTCGGTCATGTCATCTTTTGACATATTGGGAATGTGGGCTTTGATGGCATCAACCATCTGGGCGCCAATCCGCATGACCGGATTGAGTGAATTCATGGCACCTTGGGGAATATAGGCGATGCGGCTCAAGCGGGCTAGGCGCATTTCTTCGTCGTTGAGTGAAATCAAATCAACGCCACCGACCGTCACGCTGCCGCTTTCGATGCGGCCTGGTGCTTTGATCATGCGCATCATGGCTAAAGCCATGGTGCTTTTGCCAGAGCCCGATTCGCCTACGAGGCCCAGTTTTTCGCCGGCATTCAGATCCAGATTCACCCGATTCAAGGCAGTTGCGCGACCCAAATCGGTGTAGTATGACACTTGGAGGTCACGTATTTGCAAAATTGGCGTCATGCACTTACTCCGTTCGCCGTACGCGAGGGTTGGCCAATTCGTCCAAACCCATGTTGATTAGTGCCAAGGCACTCAAAATTAGCACCATGGCTGTTGCCGGCCAAATTGGCCACCACCACCAACCATTGAAGAAGGCACCTTGGGATTGTGCACCCCAAATAATGTTGCCCAACAACGGCTCACGCAATGGGCCCAAGCCGACAATGGCGAGGTAGAACGACGCAAACACGCTCCCAAACACCTGACTCACAAAGGCTGCCGCAATAAACGGCAACAAATTGGGCAGAATTTCACCGAAAATAATCCCGCCATTACCGACGCCCGACAACTTGGCAACAGACACAAATTGGCGCTCTTTCATCGACAAGACTTGCGAGCGGATGACGAGGGTCGGTCCCATCCAGGCTAGCATTACCACGATCCACGCCATCGTAAAGATAGTCACATCGCGTTTATCAAGCGATGACGCAATAATAATTTGGATCATAAATACCGGTATCGGCGTCAGGATCTGACAGATACCTTTGATTACCGTATCAAACACACCACCAAAATAGGCCGAGGTAAAGCCCAATACCACACCAATCATGGTGCCAGCAGCACCAGCCAACACGCCAATCAAGGCAGTTTGCCACATGCCGGTGACCATCACGGCGTGCATGTCACGACCAAAGAAATCCGAACCCATGGGGTACTTGCCGGGCCAGTTAGGCGTACTAAAGTCCAAAATCCCGGGTGGTTGCTTGGGCTTGACTGCCAGCGGATAGGCCGCTTTGGGCTTGATCTGGAAGAAGCCAATCGCCGTGAACAGAATCAAAAAGAGCAAAATCCCCAACCCATACGCCAAGCTCTTGTTCCGGCGCAAATACCCGCCAAACAGTTTCAGTCGGCTCGGTTGAATCGGCGGAGCCGTCGTTGTCAACGTTGTCATTCCACGCTCCTTAATCTTGTTTGATACGGGGATCAAGCAACGGATACAAGAATTCTACTAGTACCATCAATGTCGCCACCGACATAGTAATAAACAACACAATGCCGTAAATTACCAAAAAGTCGTTGGCACGAATGGCTTCACCAAGCTTTGAACCGAGACCAGGCAAGGCATACAGTGATTCAACCACTGAACCAGACGTAATCAAACTCCCCAACGCCAAGGCAAACCCCGTTACTTGGGGTAACAAGGCATTGCGGAGATAGTAATTACGAAAAATAGTGCGGCCATCGAGGCCTTTGTGCTCTGCAAAATTGACATAGTCTTCACCTTGAATGGTGATACCCATACCACGCATCGATAATACCCAGCCCCCTACAGAGCCGAGAATCATCGAAATCGCCGGTAATACTTGGTGCCACATCACATTCAACATAAACGAGAATGTCCAATCTGGCGCAATACCAGTTGAATATGCTTGTCCCAGCGGGAATAATTTCAATTTAAATGCCAAGAAAAAGAGCAAGAAAATCGCCAACAATACCGGAGGCACCCCAGTAAACATGATAAATGGTGTCGCAACCGCACGTAACCACCCCGGAGACCGCGGCCAGGCCGCTACCGCACCCAGTAAATTACCAATCACAAACGACAAAATCGCCGAAACAAACAACAACGAAATCGTCCATGGCAGTGAGTCATAGATAATGCTAGTTACTGTCTTAGGGAATTTATTTAACGACACCCCTAAGTCAAACTGTGCAATACTGCCAATATAGTCAGTGTATTGTTCTAACAGTGGCTTATCTAAGCCAAATTTTTTACTGTACGATGCAACTATTACTTCAAGATCGCTGGCCGAAAAGCCACCGGTACGAGCAAGCTCTGCAAAACGTTCACGAATCGGATTACGATCTGACATACGCGGAATAAAAAACGTAATAGTGGATGCAGCCCATACCACCATTATCAAAAAGGCTACACGCCGAAGGATTAATCGCAGTTTCACAGTACTCTCCTAGCCTTCAGCCGGTGGATAGACAACGCCATCGTTGTGGCGAGCACTATACATTATGAGGTTTTTAGGATTATGAGAAAAAAGAGGGGGGGGGCGTACAAGAACCGTCCGACACCTCGAAAGATGTCGGACGGGAAATCAACCAAGATTACTTGGCAGCCTTTTTCAGCTGTGCAACAACCAATGGTGCGGTGTGGTGCCAGAAGGCGCCATTCGTACCACCGGCAATGTTGTCAACTGTGGGCCAGTTGGTCCAGTAGGTTTGGTTGTAAGGAATGCGGTGGAGCCACTGAATGACCGGAATATCGATTTGGTCTTTCCAGTAGATTTCCATGGCCTGCGTGGCCAATTCGGTGAACTTCGGATCGCTGGCGTTCAATGGTGCCATGGCTTCGACGATTTTGTCGTAGTCGGCATTCAAGTAACGTGAGAAGCGATTACCGCCGGCGGTGGTACCGATGGCAGCGCTGTAGCGACCTTGGTAAAGCTGCAAGGCAGCTTCAGGATCACCCAAGCTGGCGCCGTGACCGAACATGTAAAGACCTTCTTTACCGTCTGCCATGTTTTGATAGGCATCGGCACCGAAGTTGACGTCAGCATCGAAACCAGCGTTCTTCAACATTTCAACCAACACCGGAACGATGTCGCTGTGAATGCCTTCGAAACCGTTGATTACACAGTTGACAGTCTTGCCGTCTTTTTCCCACAAGCCGTCAGCGTTTTTGGCAAAGCCAGCGCCGGTCATCAACTTGTCGCTCTCGGCGAGGTCAAATTTACCGGGTTGTAACTTCTCAACCAATGCCTTCATGCCTGCAGTATCAGCAAACTTCTGCAAACCGGGGTACATCGGGAAGGGGTAAATGGTGGCGACTTCAGCACCCTCATATACGACTTCATTGATGGTGGGGCGGTCAATGGCCAAGCTCAATGCACGACGTACATCTGGGTTGTTGTATGGCTCGATTTGGGTGTTCATCCACAAGCTGTTTGGCCACCAGTCAAGGTACCCGTACGGCGGGTTATTGCCGGTGTGGGTCGTGACTTTGGGGTTCTGCTTGAGAATGTTGCCGATGACTGATGAACGCATGTCCAACGTGGCATCATACTCGTTGTTGACAACTTTTTGTGCAATCACGTCCATGTTTTGGCCAACGGTACCACCAATGTTGGTGATGACAATCCGCTTGACTTCTGGCATTGGCGATTTACCGGCGGCTACAGCCCACCAGTTTTCGCGCACGTCCATGATCTTTTGGTTCTCGTCCCACAATACGACGGTATAACCGCCGGAGTGTGGCATGTCGAGACCGCCAGCAAACTCATTGACGTCGGCTTGGGCGCTCAAAATGTGCGCAGGCACAATCGGAATACCAGTGTCGAACTTGGTCATCAATACTTCAAAGGCGAAGCGGGGGGCGGGGATTTTGAAGGTCACAACAACCGTCAACTCATCCACAGCCTTGACTTCCTTGACGTACTGATCGAATTGGGCATGGTAACCCAATTTCTCGTTCTTCATTTGGCCTTCGAACGTGAAGACAACGTCTTTTGACGTCACAGCCACATCGTCGCTCCACTTGGCATCCTTGTTGAGCTTGATGGTCAACTCGGTGAAGTCGGGCTTGGTGTAGTCCATGCTGTCGGCCAACCACATCACCGGCTTGTCGGCATAGATTGCGTAGTAAGCCAATGGCTCAAACAACAATGCATTACCGGCTTGGTGCGTGTAACCGACTGATGCCCAAGGATTGGTTACGCCAGGATTGCTGGTGCTCCAAGCCAAGTTCAACGTGTCTTCGCGGGCTACTGCGGCCAAGCCAGCGGGGGCTTCTGGAGCGGCAGTGGCTTCTGGGGCAGCCGGAGCTTCGGTGGCTGCGGGAGCTTCGGTGGCTGCTGGGGCTTCTGGGGCAGCGGTTGGCTCTGCGGCCGGTGCTGCGGCACCACCACAAGCAACGACCAAAAAGGCCATTACGAGTAGTGCTGTCAGGGTTTTGAAGCGAAACTTCATGTTTGTCTCCTTCGACATTAATCTATGTCATATCTCCATGTAATCCTCAATTTTCATCACCCCACCACCATCTTGATATTCCCAATGACAAAACTGCCACTGCAATTACCACATATGCGGTTGAACGAACGAAACTGAGAATCTCATGAGATACTGACATGCGTATTGTATACCTCATCATATAGGTTGTCAATTGATTTTTGTGTGTACCTATTGCTTTTATCAACTCATTTCGCTATCACTTATGCTTACTTTTATCACCAACACATTGAATGAGTTGATTTCTCTCCCTTTTCACGCAAAACACCCCAACCGACATATTCAAATACAGATAACGCATTCATCATTCGGCTATCAACAAAAAGCGTGCATAGCGCCAATCAGCACCATGCACGCTCAAGTCGCTGCATCTACGCGTAAATTTGTGCCTCAGCCCAGCTCATCAAAACGCCGGTGGACGCCGCAACATGTTGCGCTCCAAATAAACCTGGGCCGCCTCACGCACAAATGCTCCGCAAATCGGCGCGGCGTAGACTTCCTCTAGCCGCGTGGCCAACGCCATCAGCTCTGCATGCGACGATCGCCCCGGCCGCAATTGCTGATACATGTCGATGATTTCGGCTCGTGGCACCACCGTCAGCTCCGCCGCCCGGGCCAAGTTTTGCGCCAATTGATCATAGCCCGCCTGCCGGGCAATCTCAGCTTGGGCTTGCAACGCCGCTTTGTCGATTTGCAAATCATCGAGGGTAATCTCGCCAGCGACCGTCGCCGCCACCGTCACCTCACCCAATACTCGCCCACTCGCCGTATGCAAATCGGCATGAGGATCACTATATAACGGATAGGTTGGCATCTCTATACCTCCGGTTCCCAGTCGAAGCGCAACGCTTCGGGGGGTAATTGACGAATCTCTTCGGTTTCTTTGCGGTGAAGCAATGCCGTTTTGACGATCAAGCGCAAACGAGCCCAATTATCGACGGTCACGGGCACCGGCGTGGTGATTTTTTTGGCGGCATAACGGGCTGCATTACGCCCCATGGCCCGGTACGTTTCGACAGTCATACTCGGTGACTGCGGAAAGAGCTCGAGGTTGTTGAGGCGCGCCAAATCGACCCGGTGAATAATCGACGTGCCCCGCGATTGGATGCCAATCGCAATTCCCGAACCACTCAGTTGCGCCCCCACATGCCCGATTTCGGCACAATCAGACGAATGCCAGATGCGCACAATTCGGCCAATCAAACCCTCTTCGGCAATCCCCGTCAGCACCGCTTTGAGTACTTCTTCGTGAGGAATGCCGCCAATGGTCTGGGTGATAATCCGCCCAAAGGCCGGCCCAATCGCCACCACTACTTCGGTATGCCCACCCCGTTTGGCTGGACCATACGGATCAAGCCCGTCGATGGGCAAGCCCAAGCGGTCAGCAATGAAGTCGCGCGGCGATTTAGCTTGGCGAATATTGGCGATTTCGTCCCAGCGCGCACCACTCACCCGGTAGCCCGTGCCCGGGCCGTTGTAGTCGTTGGGGTCATTAATCGCGCTTTTGACCACAAAGTCACGGTCAAAAATCGCGGCGGGCTGCAGGTAATCACCGGCAAGCCGTTGCCGCCCCATGGTGAGCAGGTTTTCGGCAGTTTGAGCAAACCCCCGCCGCGCCAAGGCTGCCACCACATCCATCACACTGCGGTCACCTGCCAAAAACGCATCGGCGGCCTCCAGGTCTGGCACGATGTCACGCACCGGCATATCGTCACTCGAATGCGCCACCACCGCCGCCTCGACTTCAACATCAGTGATGGTGGGGAAGCCCAATTCGGCATAGACGGCTTGGATGGCCTGGGCGCCGGCGCGGCGAATCTCGGCCGCCTCGGCTTCGCTAATCGAGCGCGTACCACCATCGATTTGCATGTCGCGTTGCAATACGGCGTAATCGTCCAAATCGTCAGAATCGAAATTCCCCCCGCCAAACATGTTGTCACGGCGTGGTACCGCACTATATCCCGAAAAAATAAAATCGGTGCCGGGGATGAATTGCAACATCAATTTGGCCGACTTGCGGATGGCCGAATGCGACGCCAAGGCATCGTTGCCCGAGGCCACTTCGAGCCCCAACATCGACGCCATCAGATTTTCGGCCAACACCGCCCGCACCCCACCCGGCAACGATTCGGGCAAGGCAATACACGAAATCGAGCCGTTTTGCACCCCTTGGCTCCCAGCACCCCGGGTCACACACAAACAACGCGCCTCGAGGTAGAGCATCGAGCGTTGCTCGGCACTGCCCATCAAGGCTTCAGAGCCGGTGCCCGAGGTAAAGCGCACTTTGACGCCCCGCGACGCATACGCCGATGCGAGGAAGCCTTTGGACCATGGCGAATCATCGCCATCCACAAAGGCTTGTTCGGTGCCATAGACCGACAACGTTTCGGCGTAGGTGGTCAGGCCCTTCATCGCCAAGCGCAATCCCAATGCTTCTTCGACGGCACATTGGGTCATCACGCCGCCCCGTCCCGTCTGGGCCCCCACCAAAATCGCCAGGGCATTGAACGGCGCTGCCCGCGCCACTCCCACCGTCGTCTCGATTTCTGAAAACCCCCGCAAGGCGGCTTCGGCGGCATCTGCCGCCAACAGCGCCGGATTTTCGCGGCGGTTAGTGACGTGAGCTTGATTGGCGGGGACACGCCGCACGCGCATTTTTGCCAAACCGTTCATCATTTCGAGCACATTCATATGCCGCATGATGTCAACTAATTTGGCCGGCGTACACCCGGTGGCGAGGCGCAACAACGTCTTGCGGGGGATATTGATATCGGCCAGCATATGCGCAAATTGCAACGAATCAAGCGCCATCGCCTCCGGCGCCACCGTCAAATCGATGCCGTAACGGGCGATAAATGTATCGAGCGTGTCGAAATCTGCTTCCAGCCGCCCGTCAAGCTCGACCACCCGCCCGGCCTCGATGCGCAACGACGGTTGCGGGTCATAGGGGCTATCCGCGACGGTCAAGCCGGCTTCGGGCCACGGCTCGACAAAGGTCTCTTTGTTGATATCGCGCTCATCCAAGGCGCGGAAACGAAGTAGATTGGTCATGGAGGCCTGCTCCTTGTGGGTTGTTTGGTGACTATCCCTACTATACACAAAAAACCACTGCACGGTGTAATACACTGTGCAGTGGCATGAGCCATCCAACAACGTTATTAATTGCCCAACGCACCCGAAATAATCGACACAACCACACGGCTATTATCTGCAGGATCCATTTTCCAAAACACATAATAGCCAAGCCCGGTTGATGTTTCGTAGGCAAATATTTTGTCGTCAGCAGCCAACCCCAACGAGGTCGTGGCAACTGTTTTGAGGCTATCACTGACGGCAACCTGGGTATACTCGTTGTCGGTCGCACAAATCGACCCAAGCATATCAACCCCGGTACCAATCGCCGTCAAACTGGCTTGATCGCCATTATAAATGTCGCCATAAAACTGCAAAAATTTGCACATCGTCGGTAAATCAGTCAACCCACTCGTAATCGTGTCATCATAATAGCCTTCACGAGTGCCTTCGGCCGAGTATTCCATCATGACACTATTGGGCAGTACATTCATGCCAGGGTATTTGGTCTGAATATCGCTGATACTTTCACAGCCACTAATCAACAGCGCCCCACTGGCATCAGTAGCAGTACCCTCTGGACACACAAACGGGCTTTGCACAGGGACTTCGATGGCACCGCTGCTCGGGGCTGCATCGGTTTTGGGTGCTTCTGTTGCCACTGGTGCGTCTGCGGGGACGGTTGGCTCTGCCGCAGGGGTAGCAGCTCCACTACAGGCCACCACCACAAAAGCCAACAATAACATCCCGAGACTCGACATGATTTTACGTTGCATCTTCAATCCCTTACACTTACTTTACCTATTTTTCAGTATACGCCATATACGCCATATACGCCATATACGCCATCATGCCACAAAAAAAGCGCACGGGAGTCGGATTGATTTGCAATCCAACTCCCGTGCGTCGCGTCACACTTCACAATGGCGGAATTACGGGCAACCCAAGGCACCCGAAATAACGGCAACGTTGGTACGACCATCGACGGTTTTGAGGAACACATAGAAGCCCACGCCGATTGTGGTTTGATAGGCAATAATCGTGTCCGTATCAGTCATCCCCAAATAAGTGGTGGCGATTGTTTTCAAGTCAGCACTCACCGGCACTTCGGCAAAGTCTGCTTTGGTCTTTAAAAAGTCGATATAAATTGGCATGACTTCTTCAATCGTTTGATCAGTAGAAAATTCAATCATACCAGTGTTGGCGACTACATTCATGCCCTTGTATTTGGTTTGAATGTCGGTGGTAATCACACATCCTTGCACATCGCTAAACGCCGTTGGGCAATCAAACGTGTCTGGCGTATTAATTGTGACCGTCGTCACACAACTGCTGGTCGTACACGATGCCAACATTACCAGCGCCACCAATGCCAACATCAACACTTTAAA
>CAISXI010000173.1 GCA_903889425.1 uncultured Roseiflexaceae bacterium
AACCCCGAATGGGACGCCAACCCCTATAATCAGGCCAATGGCGGACCATTGACCGACCCGGCCCAATTTGTGACTGATGCCACGGCGCGGCGTTGGTTTGCCCAACGGGTGCGTTATATCGGGGCGCGCTATGCGGCTTCGCCGGCGGTGTGGTGCTGGGAATGGTGGAACGAAATCAACTGGACGCCTATCCAAGAGCGTGATTTGGCGCCGTGGTTGGCCGAAATGCAGGCGGTCATGCACGAGGTCGACCCCTATACCCACCCCATCACCAGTAGTTGGGCCAGTGTGAGTGCGACAAGTTTGTGGGATGCGCCCACGCTGGCGATGATGCAACACCACCTGTATAGCAGTGATGATGTGGTGCGCAGTCTCAATACTGCCCAGATCCCGATCCGCGCATTGCTTGCACAAAAACCGCTGTTGCTCAGCGAAGTAGGTCTCGATGCCGGTGGTGCCAACGCCCCAGACGGGGTGGAATATGTGCATTTACATAATACGGTGTGGGCGCCGCTGATGATGGGCTATGCCGGCACCGGGATGTATTGGTGGTGGGATAGTTGGCTTGATCCACAGCAGCATTGGACGGTCTTTGCGGGCATCAAGGAATTTGTGGCGGGGATTCGTGTGGCTGGGATGCGGCGTAGCGCTCCCAAATGTAGCGACAATGCGATTGCCCGGGGTATCTATGACGACACCCAGGCCTTGATTTGGGTACGCCATGCCCACTATACCGCGCAAAAAGCAATGCAGGCGTACATGCAAACGTCCCAGCCCCCTGCAGATTGGCACTATGCGCCAACCGCCTTGCCGTGGCAAACGCTGACGATTAAAGGGTTACGGGATGGCCAGTATGCCGTGACGTGGTTCGATCCGCAGACCGCCACTTGGGGGGCGACGGCGGCGACGACTGTGGCGAATGGGACCACCCAAATCGATGTGCCGCCATTGACCATTGATATGGCGGTGCGTTTGGTGCGGCAATGATTGTTGCAACATCGCACCGTTGATTAACGTATGATGAACGTTATTATGTAGAAAAAAGGAACCAACAATGGCGACGATTGATCAGACACATTTGGTTGAATACCTCGACGAAATGGCGCTCCGCTTGGGCGTGACCTTTGCGGCGGTATCGGTGTTGACGGAAGCCGGTTTTGACGAAGAAAACTGCACCGTCACGGCCCGTGGTGAATTACGGGCGGTGAGTGGTAACGAAATCAACCGTAATGTGCAAATCGTGGTAACCGTCTATGACACGCAAAAACGGGTGATTGGAACCAGTAGTACTACGGTCAACGCCGATGAATTTTATGGATTTGAGGCCTTTGAAGTGGGCGTGGCGTTGCCGTTGGCTGCCAGTAATATCGAGGTTGTGCGGGTTTATCCCAAAAAATGGTAATCGTGGTGTGTGAGGAGACAGAGAATGGTATTTACGACAGAATATGGGTTGATTTTGTTGGGCGCAATTACCGGCGTGGCGCTAAGCGCCTCCGTAGGGTTTCGGATTTTTGTGCCGTTTTTGGTGACCGGTATCGCCGTCAAGTTGGGGGCATTGCAGGTCGCCCCTGACTTTGCGTGGTTAGCGAGTTGGCCGGCCTTGGCGGTGTTTGTGGTGGCCAGTCTCACCGAAGTGCTGGCCTACTACATCCCCGTGGTCGACCACGCCTTGGATGTGGTTGGCTCACCAGCTGCAGTGATTGCCGGCACGGTTTTGACCGCCTCGATGGTCGTGGGCATAGACGAATGGCTACGCTGGTCGCTGGCGATTATTGCGGGCGGCGGGATTGCCGGTTCGTTGCATGTGGGTAAATCGCTGGTGCGGGGCGTATCGACGGCCACTACCGCTGGGCTGGGCAATCCGATTATGGCCACCGGTGAAATATTTGGATCTGTGACGACTGCAATCCTAGCCTTGATTGTGCCCGTCGCCATAGCGGCGATTGCGGTGGTGTCGCTGATTGTGGTGCTGTGGTTACTGGTGCGGCGCCGGCAACGGCAAGCGCTCGCATGAGCACGCAGCGGGTATATCTGCACGACGACCAATGCGTCACCACTATCGCCACCGTACAGGCGGTGGTGGATGGCGCATTTACCGTTGAACAGAGCCCCTTTTTTGTGGGGGGTGGTGGTCAACCGTGCGACATTGGTACCGTAGATGGCGTAGTAATTAGCGGTGTATCAGTAGACGCCGATGATTGGGTCTGGCACCAGAGTGTGGCGGCGCTGACTGTTGGCCAACAGGTCGAACTCTGCGTCGATGCCCCCCGCCGGGCCATATTGTCGCGCTATCATACTGCCTTGCATGTGCTCAACACCTTGGCGATGGTGCATTACCAGGCCTGGATTACTGGCGCGCAGATGACCACTGACTATGCCCGTATCGACTTTGCCATGCCGTGGCTCGACCCGGTGGTGCTGGCTGACCTCGAGTTGCGTATGAACGAGACCCTCGCGGCCAACCACGCCGTGCGGGCCTATACCATGCCCCCCGCGGAATTCGCCCAGCGCCCCGATTTGATTCGCACCTTGAATGTCAAACCACCCGTGTACCACGGGGTGGTGCGGATTGTCGAAATCGTCGGCTTTGATGGTCAAGCCTGTGGTGGCACGCATGTGCGCCACACGCGCGAGGTGGGCGCCTGTACGATTTTTAAAAGCGAAAACAAAGGCAAACAAAACAAACGCTTGTATGTGCGTTTTGCGGATTAGTTCCGTATAACGGCGAGATTGTATGTCTAATAGGGGCGAATAAACGGCGAATAATACGGTCTCTCAGATAGAAAGAACCACACAATGGAATACACCAAATTAGGCAACACCGGCATGGACGTGTCACGGATTTGTTTGGGGTGCATGGGCTTTGGCGATGCCGACGGCTGGATCCACAAATGGGCGCTCAACGAAGCAGACAGTCGCCCTATCATCAAAAAAGCCTTGGATTTGGGGATTAACTTCTTTGATACGGCCAATGTGTATTCGATTGGTAAAAGTGAAGAATTTGTTGGGCGGGCCTTGAACGACTATGCCAATCGCGACGAAATCGTGGTGGCCACCAAAATTCACGGCAAAATGCATCAAGGCCCCAACGGGGGCGGGTTGTC
>CAISXI010000174.1 GCA_903889425.1 uncultured Roseiflexaceae bacterium
GATGTGCGCCCGTTGGTACAAGAAATCGCCCCCCGCCTATGGGTCTGTGGCGGCTATAGTGGCACCGGCAATCTGGTGGGGGCTATCTGCGCCCAACGCATCGCCCAAGCCATCGTGCATCTATCACGGGTGCCCCTGCGCTACTGGATGGATTAAACCATGTTTTGGCATAGGATGACGAAGTCGCACGCCACAACGCTTCCTGCCACTGGGATTTTCCCACAACGCTGGACTTGCCTAGGCATGTGGTACACGATTTGCGCTATAATTATGCAGGGATTCGTCATATTATCGAGGAGAACGCAATGTCGTTCACAAAAACTCGCTGGACAGGATTGGGATTCGCAACGTGGTTGCTCGTGGTGCTGCTTACGGGTTGTGGGACTCCATCTACCCCTACTGCCAACACCACACCGACAGTCGCCACTGGGAGCAATGACACATTGGTGATTTATAGTGGGCGGAGCGAAGCGCTACTGAACCCAGTAATTGCCGCCTTTGAAAAAGCCCATCCTACCATAAAAGTGCAGTTAAAAGCAGGCAAAAACAATGAACTCGCTGCGGCTATTTTGGAAGAACAAGCCAATCCGCAAGCAGATGTGTTTATTACCACCGACATGTTGGCAACCATCAACCTCGCCAAACAACAAGTCCTCATGCCCTACCAAATACCGGGTACTGACGCCATTTCGAGCGAATACAAAGCAACAGATGCCACCTGGACCTCGATTACGACCCGGGCGCGGGTCATCATGTACAATCGTGATCTCGTGAGTGCCAGCGATGTACCAACCTCAATGCTCGAATTGACCGACCCCAAATGGAAGGGCAAAATCGCAGCCGCGAATTCAAGTAATGGCTCATTTCAGGCCCAAGTGGCCGTCATGAAACAACTGCTTGGCGATACCCAGACTACCGCTTGGCTCACAGGACTTGTTGCCAACGATGTGCAGTTTTTTGGATCGCACAGCGACGTCCGCAAAGCGGTGGGGAGTGGCGAATTTGCCTTGGGACTAGTCAATCATTATTACTACGAATTACAAGCGCATGAACAGAGCGACAACAATGTAGGGGTCAGCTACCCTGATAGCAAAGCAGGGCAGATGGGGGTAATCCTCAATACCACTGCCGTCGGCATCATCAAGGGTGCCCCCCATGCGCAAGCCGCCCAATTGTTTAGTGCGTTCTTGTTTTTACCCGAAACACAGTCACTGTTTGCCAAACTCAATTACGAATATCCACTCATCCCAGGAGTTGCCACCAGTGAAGGACTCACCCCACTTGATAGCATCAAGACCGTCCAAATCGACATGCAATCGGTGGCCACAAATGTCGCAGATGCCGTACAAATGATGCAATCGGCAGGTATTCCGTAATGCACTCGTGGCAGACGCTCATCGGTACGCTTCGGCGCCCACCATCCTTAATATGGATGGTGGGCGTATGCGTGGCAATTATCGCATTAATACCCGCAATTTACACCGTGGTACGGGCATTTGAAGCGATTGGCAATACCCCATTACCCCCGTCCAAAATGCTCCAATCACTCATCATCAACACCGTGCTATTGGCAAGTGGGACAGCCCTGCTTAGTGGCATCATCGGCATTAGTCAGGCGTTGTTGATTGAACGGACAACCCTGTTTGGCCGGTCGGTATGGCGTATCATTGCAGCCTTGCCCCTCGCAATCCCACCATATGTACTGGGGATCTGTGTGTTGGCGTTATTTCGGCCCCGCGGTATCATCGAAAAATGGCTCCATACCACCCTTGATATGCCCTATGACACGTTGCCATTCCATGGGATATTTGGGGTATGGGGGAGCGCTGTAGTACTCGCACTTTCAATTTCACCCTACGTATATCTGCCTGTGGCAGCCGTATTGCGCCAAGGGAGCAATCACCTCAGCGAAATGGCGCAGTTGAGCGGTACCAAATGGCACACCCAATTGCGCCATGTGACATTGCCTATTATTGCACCCGCCGCCGGTGGTGGGATGCTGTTGTGTATGTTGTATGCCCTCGCTGATTTCGGGGTACCGGCATTGTTGCGCTTGCCCACATTTAGCACCGCCATTTACGGCCAGTTTACCGGCCAAATCAATCGGGGCGGTGCGGCCTTGTTGAGCCTGCCCTTGATTTTGGTAACCCTCGCATTAATCATCAGCGAAGAGCGACTCGCAGGTCGGGGTGGCGTGCAAATCAACCGTTCGTGGCGACCCTATGTGCCCCACGTACTCGGGCCCTGGCATTGGTTGGCGCAGTGGGGACTCACCACCGTGAGTGTTGCTGCGGTGGGACTACCAATCGGCACATTGCTCTTTTGGGCCAGTCAAGCACCCAGCGCAAATACTATTGCCTGGGGCACACTCATCCAGACAGGGCTTGGAAACCTGCTGTTTGTGACAATTGTCGCCACCATCACTACCGGCCTCGCCATCGCCCCAGCGTTGTTGTTGCGCCGTGGTGGTATGATTGGGGTCATCCTGACCCGCTGTAGCCAAGCCGGCTATGCGCTCCCAGGGGTGGTGGTTGCACTCAGTGTCGTGCTCGTCGTCAACCGTGGGATTTCGACACTTGCCGGCAGTCTGATACCACTGGTCTTGGCCTATATTATTCGCTTTTTGCCCCAAGCCGTCCAAAGCCTTGACGCTGCATTCATGCAAATCGCCCCGGCTATCGAAGAAGCCGGGCAAAGCCTGGGACGATCGGCAGCCAGTGTATTGCAGCGGATTATGCTGCCATTGGCAGCTCCCGGCATCCGCGCCGGCTGGGCGTTGCTTTTTTTGAGTATGATCAAAGAACTACCAGCAACCCTGTTACTCCGCCCCGCCGGATTCGACACCTTGGCAGTGCGAATCTGGATGCCCGCCAGCGATGGCCATTTTGCCGAGGCCGCCTACCCCGCCCTGCTGCTGATTGTGGCGGCACTCCTGCCATTAACGCTTATGCTCTCAACGCATCATCACCCATCCACATCCAAGCACGAGGAAGCCGCATGGAAGCAATCATAACCCTCACTCAGGTCTCCAAACAGCCCCCTACGGCGCGGCTCCCGATCGTCAATAACCTGTCATTTGACCTCTTGCCCGGCGAAATCTTGGTTCTGCTCGGTCCGAGTGGGTCAGGCAAAACCACCACCCTCCGCTTAATCGCGGGACTCGAAGTCCCAGACCATGGTGAAATCAGCATTCACGGGATACCCGCATTCAAAAACGGCCGCCAAAGTCCTCCCGAAGCACGCCGGGTGGGCATGGTTTTTCAAGATTACGCCCTCTTTCCGCATATGACCGTCAGCGACAATATCCGCTTTGCGCTCCACGCCTACCCCAAACCAACCCAACAAGCGCGTATTGACGAAGTGTTGCGCCTAGTAGGACTCAATGATCTCGGCAACCGGTTGCCACACCAACTATCGGGCGGGCAACAACAACGTGTGGCCATCGCACGGGCCTTGGCACCTGCACCACCGGTTGTGTTGCTCGACGAGCCGTTCAGCAACCTCGACAGCGCCATCCGTGACCATGTGCGCAGTGAATTACGCACTATTTTGCGCAATGCCAATACATCAGCAATCATCGTCACCCACGATCAACACGAAGCCCTTGCCATCGCTGACCGCATTGCATTACTCCACGAAGGTGTGTTACATCAAATCGGCACACCCGAAGCCCTGTTTACCCAGCCCACCACGCGCTTTGCGGCGGCATTCATGGGACAAGCAGATTTTTTGGCAGTACACGCAGTCGGAACACACCTGCAAAGCGAATTAGGGGCGTTGCAGTTTGTCACCGCACCACCCATGCCCAACAATGCCCCGGCCAGCATATTGCTCCGCTACGATGATGTGCGCTTTGTGCCTGCACCAGATGGCAATGCGGTAATTTGCCAGCGTACCTATGAAGGTCCGCTGTATCACTATCGCATCCAACTGCCGTCGGGACAACAAATTAGTTGCAAAGGGAGTCACGATAGCGCCTATGCACTTGGCAGTAAGGGTCACATCACGTATAACACTCCCCATCCTTTGGTCTATTTCGCCGGCGAACAGGCAGTAGGCAGTGTGATACCACACACATCCCACGCATAACGCTACAGCAAACTACCCTTGCCTTTATTGCTGTTTATTCCAACTATCCTCAATATTTAACATGCGACGTACAACAAACGCACGTGGCTATGAGATACTTATATTGAGAAAGGAACTGCAATGACACACATACATCACGTGCCTGGAATGCATAATTTACGCGATTTAAGTGGGCTGGTCACCAATAACGGACGTACTACCCGCCCCAATATCTTTTGGCGGGGGGATTCACCGCACCGCGTCACCCCATCAGATCTCGGCTATTTTGCCTCGCACAATATCACTACGGTGATTGATTTACGTCATGACCACGAGCAACGTGTGGCGCCCAATCCACTCGCAAATCACGCTGACATCAGCTACGTGGCGATCCCGTTGTTTCACGTGTCGCACAACACCAGCAACGTCATCGCTCGCCTCGATGATTTTTATATTCATTTGCTCGAAACCAGTCGCGCCCCCATCCAACAGACCTTCACACAGCTCGCAGATGCGCCGGGGGGCACGTTTTTTCATTGTCGGGTTGGCAAAGACCGCACCGGCATCATTGCGGCACTGCTGCTCGATTTGGTGGAAGTCCCACACGCACACATCATCGCCGATTATGTGGCCACCGCCGAGCATATCACGCCGTTGTTGCCAGAGCTCCGCCGCGACCGCCCAGCAAGCATCGATGAAGCCACTTACGAACAAATCATTGGCATCCAAAGCGATACAATGGGGAACGTATTGACCTATATTAAAAAAACGTATGGCAGCACGGTGAATTATTTAACGCAGATTAGCGTACCGGCTGCACAGCTTACCCAGATTACGCACAAATTTATCTAAGCATTAGATCCACAAAAAACACCCACCCGCACCGACAGGAATTTCGCCTGTCGGTGTACTGTTTTTAGTAATTCGACAACACAAAGACAATCAAGTGTTGACCAATTCCTACTCCGAACGTTAAACCAATTCTTGCATCGTTTTGACACAATTTTCACAAATGCACTTTAAAGTACAAGCAGTCACAGAATAGTATCTGTGGACACGTTTCGATACGAGGAGATGTCATGCGTAAGGTTTTTGGTTTTATTGTCATGTTGTCGTTGTTGGTTGCCTGTGGTGCCCAAGCACCCGCCGCTGAGCCAACCATGGCTCCAGAAGCCGCCCCAGCCGCGACCGAAGCCCCAGCCGCTACCGAAGCCCCAGCCGCTACCGAAGCCCCCGTTGCCAATACCAAGCCCGTCATCATCGTATGGTTGCCCAACGAATCAGGCGCAGACATCGCAGCCGCCCGCGACGCCATTGGTGCCGTGGTCAGCGAAACCCTCGGCCGCCCCGTCGAACACAAATTGACCACCGACTACATCATTGCAGTCGAAGCATTGGCCAACGACAACGGCGATTTGGCATTCTATGGCGCCCAAGCCTACATCGAAGCCAAGAACAAGAACGCCAACGTCGTCCCATTGGTCATCACCAGCGGCGCATCGGGCACTGCCAAAGATGCCCTCTATCATGCCTGGTTTGCGGTCAACAAAGGCAGTGAAGCCGACTACATGAAAGACGGCGCCTACAGCATCGAAAACATCCAAGGCAAGAAATTCTCGTTCGTTTCAAACAGCTCAACCTCAGGTTTCAAGGTCCCCGCAAAAAACATCACGACCTTCTTTAGCGCCCAAGACAAGTGGAAAGAAATCACCAGCGACGATTTGCTCGAAGGTGGCGCCGACAAGTTCTTTAGCGATGTGCAATTCGGTGGCTCACACCAAGGTTCAGCCGTCAACCTTATCTCAGACAAGAGCGAAGTCGCAGTGTTCTGTGACACCTGTGTCGAAAACTACGTCGAGTTGAGCAGTGGCGAAAACAACGTTGCCGGTGCCAGCTACAAGGTCAAGGAAAAGGCTGACGAGCCATTCGACAAGTTCCCCGGCAAAGAATTCGTCATCATCTCCGTTACCCCCGTGCTCAACTCACCATTCGCCGCCAACGGCAACACGTTGACCGCCGAAGAGATCAAGAAGCTCCAAGATGCTTTGACCTCAGATGCCACCGCCAACAACCCCAAGATTTTCGCCACCAAGGCCGAAATCGAAGCCGGGTACAAGCCCATCTTCAAGAAGACCAAAGAAGAACGCTTCATTGTCGTCGAAGATTCATTCTTTGACCCGATTCGCGAATTGTCAAAATAACCCTAATCACCAGCCTGCGCTGTCAAATGACAGCGCAGGCAATTATTTGTAACTAAAGGTGGACAAATGCCATTACTCCAGATTGCCCAACTGAGCAAACGCTATGGAACTGATAAATACGCCCTCGAGGGCATTGATTTCACCGTAGACACCGGTGAATTTGTGGCTATTATCGGGCCATCAGGCGCCGGCAAATCCACCTTGTTACGCTGCATCAATCATATGATCCCCATGTCAAGTGGCGATGTGGTGTTTGCGGATGCATCAACCAAATCATTCAATGCAACCCAACTCCGTGCCCACCGCACCCAAATCGGTATGATTTTCCAACACTACAACCTCGTTAATCGATTGAGTGTCATCGAAAACGTCTTGCACGGACGTTTGGGTTACAAATCAACCGTCGCTGGTGTCATGGGCTGGTATAGCAACGCCGAAAAACAACAAGCTGTCGAGATTTTGCAATCCCTCGGACTCAGCGAACAAATGTACAAACGCTGCGATCAGCTCAGCGGTGGCCAAAAACAACGGGTCGGCATTGCCCGCGCCCTCATCCAAAATCCGAAATTACTGCTGTGTGATGAACCAATTGCCTCGCTCGATCCGAGTGCCGCCAAAATCATCATGGACACACTCAAAGATATCAATCAACGCCTCGGAATTACCATTATCGTCAACTTGCACCAAGTCGACGTCGCCATGCGCTATGCCCAACGGATTATCGGCATCAATAGCGGCAAAATCGTCTGTGATGCCGCGCCAGACGCCATCACTCCCACCATCATTCATGAAGTCTATGGCTCTGAAGCCGGTGAATTGATTCTCGATTTTGGTGAACAATATGCACAAGCTTGATTTTTTCACCCAAAAAAGACTCTCGTTTGGGCTGTTTGTAATGGTGTTGATTGTGCTGACGTATGCCACAATTATTTTCACTGAATACAACGTGGCCAAAGGATTCACCTCAATCCCCAAAGCAGTCCGTTGGGCCACGGCGAATTTTTATCCAGATGCGGCAGCAATCAAAAAACTCCCCGCAATATTGGCCAAATTAAGCGACACCATTTTGATGTCGGTAGCATCAGCCACAGTTGCATCATTTTTCGCCTTTTTTGTGGCTATATTCGGCGCCCAAACCACCCGCATCAACGTCTGGTTTAGCGTGTTTGCCCGAGGTATCGCTACGGTGTTTCGCAATATTGACGTATCGGCCTGGGCATTGATTTTGTTGTTCTCGTTCGGACAAAGTTCATTTACCGGTTATTTTGCCTTGTTTTTTGTGACCTTTGGCTTCATGGTACGGGTACTCATCGAAACCATCGACGAAGTCAGTACTGATTCAGTCGAAGCCTTGCGTGCCACCGGTGCGAGTTATTTTGCCATTATTACCCAATCCGTCATCCCCTCGTGTCTGCCACAGCTGGTGAGCTGGGTACTGTTTATGATCGAAACCAACATCCGCAGTGCCACACTCGTCGGCATCCTGACCGGCACCGGGATTGGTTATTCGTTTGATATTTATTACAAAAGCCTGAATTATAATGCCGCAAGTCTGGTAATTGTCGTAATTGTCATCAGTGTATCGGCCATCGAAGCCGTGTCGAATTGGATCCGAAGGGCAGTATTGTAATGCAACCAACCACCACAATTATCGTACGACCATGGAATGCCGCAACTCTTATTTTGCGCATTACCATCATCAGTCTAGTCATTATTACTGGTTACGCCTTTACCACATTCAACACTCGTGGCGTCGACTTTTGGGCTGGGGTTGACATGCTGGGGAGCAATTTTTCGGCGTTACTGCTCACACCCTATCTCAAAAACATCACCTTCGACGTCATGGTTCACAATTTGTTTATCACCATCGGGTTAGGATTTCTCACGACCATATTTGGAGCAGCCATCGCATTAGGGCTCGCGCTCCTCGCCGCCCAAAACTTAGCGCCCCGCTGGCTTACCATCATCATCAAAGGTCTTACGGCATTCGTACGGGCTGTCCCCACCGTATTGTGGGTACTAATTTTTGCAGTGTCGGCAGGGCTGGGCAGTGTGGCTGCCGTGCTCGGCATGACCTTCCACTCGGCAGGCTATCTCATCAAAGCCTATTCTGAGTCGTTTGAAGAAATTGATAACGGCACCAACGAAGCACACAAAGCCAGTGGGGCTAATTGGTTGCAAATCGTCTTTAAAGCCGTCCTCACCTCATCGGCGACAGCCTTGTTGTCGTGGACGTTTTTGCGCTTCGAAATCAATTTCTCCACCGCCATCGCCATGGGTGCCGCTGCCGGTGCTGGTGGTATCGGCTATGATATGTTCATGGCCAGTGGTTTCTATCTCAATCTGCACGAAATGGGCGCATTTACCTATGCGGTCCTTGCCTTTGCGATTGTGCTTGAAGCAGGCGCAACCCGTTACAAAGCCTCATTGAGCAAATAACACACAACGCTAACAGCACAACAACCTGTTGTTAATCACTGTGGTACAACTGGTTAATCTCACGCTCAGATACTACGCTTTATGGAGTAATGGAGCAACACATGTATACCACCAGTCACATTTTGAGTCACAGCCCGGTTGCAACCGTCACCGCAATGGCGGAACAGGTATTGCAACACTATCCTACTGATGCCGTCACCATCATCAGTGGCCCGCGAGTCGCCATGGTGCAACTGCGCATGCAGGAAAGCGTCGCCAATAGCGTGTTCAACGCTGGCGAAATCCTCGTCACCGAAACCCGCCTTGAGCTCAACGGCACCTTTGGCTTTGGCATGATTATTGGCAATGATCCCACCTTTGCCACAGCCCTCGCCGTCATCGACGCAGCCCTACGCTTGCCGGGCGACCCCCACGCCGATTTGCACACCACAATTAATGACCTCGGCGACCAACTCAGTACCAGCCAACAACGTCAGTTTGCCGCAGCCAATAGCACCAAGGTCGAATTTGATGTGTTTTAAGGGAGCCCTATGACAACGACGTTTCAGCCACCCAGCCTCTTTGAGACATTTTGTACGGCCACCTTTCGGGTATTGCTTGATTGCATGGCGCGGCCAGGCACCATCGGGCAAATCCCCGAACCAAGCATGTTTACCAATATTCCCACGATTACCATTGACAATCAACCCATCATCGCGAATCGCTTTGCCTTGACCAGCTGTTTGTCGCTCCTCGACCAAGAAACGCGCTTTGCCCAGGCTACCAATAGCAGTTGGATTGATTCGCACAGCGACATTAGCCGTTGGGTACAACTCCGCAGTAATTGTCGCCTTAGCGATGCCGCCAACGCCCAGTTCGTCTATTTGTGGGACAGCGCAAGTAGTGCGCTGTTGCACGAACTCAACCCGGGCACGCTGACCTTCCCCGAACAAAGCTGCACCGCATTTATTGCCGTGCCTGAGATTAATGACAGCGAACCGACGTGGCGGCTACAAGGCCCTGGTATCGACGGCCATTGTGAGGTAGGCGTGCATGGCGTCGTGGCTGATTTTGTCACTCATATCAACGCCACCCGTGCCCACTTCCCACTGGGCATCGACATTGTCTGCATTGATACCCACGGCAAATGTTTGGCCTTGCCGCGCACCTGCCAGATTTCATTGAAATAACCAGATATACCATCAAGGGGACTCACATGGGATATATTGCGGCGCGTGGCGGTACTACCGCCATCATCAATGCCGAACAACTCGTGGAATACTTGCGCCTACAAGGCGGCTCAACCCCACTCGAACTCATCCAGATTCGCGACCAATTGCGCCACGCCGTGGGACGCGCCATGAACGAAGGCGCGCTCTACGCGCCGATGCTGGCGGCCTTGGCCGTCAAGCAGGCCGAAGGCGACAGCATCGAAGCCAGTTTTTTGTTGCGGGCCTACCGCTCGACCCTGTCACGCATCATGCCCACACTGCCTATTTCGGGCGAGGCGATGCGCTGTATGCGCCGGATTTCGGCATCATTCAAAGACATCCCCGGCGGGCAAATGCTTGGACCTTCCCAAGACTATCAAATCCGCCTACTTGATAATCTAATTGCCAGCGAAACCGCCGCATCGGTCACCGCCGTACTGGCAGCCTACGAACAACTCGTCGATGCCGGCATGAGCGCCGATGGCGCCATTGGCTACTTCCCCAAAGTCGCCGATTATATGCGCCAACAACAGATGATTGCCCAGCTCCCCGCTGAGCCCGATACCAGCGAACCCTACGACATCACTCGCACGGCGATTAGCTTCCCCTGCCCACGCAGCGCCCGCTTGCAAAGCCTGGCCCAAGGCGATACCGGCTGCTTGCTCACTTACGCCTATAGTAGCGTGCGTGGCTACGGCGACGCCCACCCCACCTTGGCCGAACTGCGCTTTGGCTACCTGCCCATCCAAGTGGCACACCCACTAACCGGCGAGGCCATCACCATCGGCGAAATCAGTGCCACCGAATGCGAAATTGTTTCGAAAGCGCATAGCGTCGCCGCCAAGCAAAACACGCCGCGCTTTAACCTCGGCTACGGATTTACCTTTGGGCATGGCGAAGTCAAGGCCATCAGCATGGCCATCCTCGACAGCGTGCTCACCCAAGCCAAAGCCAAAGGGCTCAGCGGCGAATCGGGACCGGCCGCCAACGAGGAATTCGTGTTGCTCCATAGCGACGGCATCGAAGCCAGCGGCTTCACGGCTCATTACAAATTACCGCATTATGTCACGTTTGAAGCCGACCTCAAGGTCCTCGATCGCGCCCGTGAACATACCACCACCCAGAGCCAAACTCGCCTCCAAGAAATCGCCACGCGCACCCAAGAGGCTTCTGCATGAGCACGACACCTGAACAACTCTATAATTTCGGCTTTATTGACGAAGACTCCAAACGCGAAGTGCGCCGCCAAATCCTCAAGGCGATTGCCCTGCCCGGCCACCAAGTCCCCTTTGCCAGCCGCGATTTGCCCATCGCCCGCGGTTGGGGCACCGGCGGCCTACAAATCACTATGGCCATCATTGCTGCCGACGATACCCTCAAAGTCATCGACCAAGGCGACGACGAAAGTGTCAATGCGGTCAATCTGCGCCGACTGTTGCAACGCACCACCGGCGTCACGACCACGGTCGACACCACGGCGGCCTCGATTATCCAGACCCGCCACCGCATCCCCGAAGAACCAATGCGTCGCGACCAGATTTTGGTGCTCCAAGTGCCCATGGTGGACCCATTGCGTTGGGTGGAACCGAACCTCGAGCGCGCCACCATCATGCACGGCGAATC
>CAISXI010000175.1 GCA_903889425.1 uncultured Roseiflexaceae bacterium
GTTTGCGACATGGGATATTGCCGAAGTCATGTATGATCAATATGCGGCTGCAGGTCAACGCTCACCAACTCGTTCACGGACGGCGACTATCACGCGTACCCCTACCAAAACATTAATACCAAGCATGACACCGACACCCAGTAAGTCGCCGACTCCGTTGACCAATGGATCTTATCCATACCCAGCACCCAAATTCACACCGTCAATCACGCGCACGAGTACTCCTTCCAAGACGCACACGCCATTACCAAGCAAAACACGCACAGAGACCCCCCAGTCGCATTATTACCCATACCCGTAGTAGGTACGTGTCACATACACAACAAAACCGTGTAAAATAGTAGGCGATGTTTGTTGAATTAAGGGAGCACCATGCAACGATTATTAGTAACCGGCGGCGCAGGGTTTATTGGGAGCAACTTCGTGCACTACATGCTCGAACGCTACAACTACGATATCGTCGTCTACGACTCCTTGACGTATGCCGGCCGCCGTGAAAATCTCGCAGCCGCTGAGCAAAACTCCAAGTTCCACTTTGTGCATGGGAATATTTGTGACCTGAACCAAGTCAAACAAACGTTGCAACAGCACAATATCGACACCATTGTCAACTTTGCCGCCGAAACGCACGTCGATCGCTCGATTATGCAACCAGATGCAGTCATCCAAGCCAATATCAACGGCACATGGGCATTACTCGAAGCCGCCCGTGAACTCGGGTTACCTCGCTTCCATCAAATCAGCACAGATGAAGTCTATGGTCAGATTCCAGAGCCAGGTCGCTCCAAAGAATCTGACGTATTTGAACCGCGTAGCCCGTATTCGGCGAGCAAAGCTGGTGCCGAACATATCGTCTATGCGTATCACATCACCTATGGGCTCAATACCACCATCACTCGTGGCTCAAACAATATCGGACCTTTCCATTACCCCGAAAAAGCCGTGCCACTCTTTACCACCAATGCCATGGACGATATCCCTATCCCGATTTATGGCGATGGCATGCAAATGCGCGATTATCAATATGTCAGCGATCATTGCGAAGGCATCGACGTCGTCCTCCATCGTGGTGTGGCCGGCGAAGCCTATAATGTTGGTACGAGTGTCGAAACACGCAATATCGATATGGCCCACAAGATCCTCGATTTGCTCGGCAAACCACGGTCACTCATTACCTACGTCAAAGATCGCGCCGGTCACGACCGCCGCTATGCCCTCGACACCGACAAGCTCCGCGCATTAGGCTGGCAAAGTAACCATACCTTTGATCAAGCCCTCGAGAAAACCGTCAAATGGTATGTCGACAATCCTGCTTGGTGGCGCCCCATCAAAAGCGGCGAATACCGCGATTATTACCACAAACAATACGTTAGTCGCCAAGACTAGTGTTTGGTATCTGATGGATTCCTCGCTCCGGCGTGAACAGTATTGTTTGCGCCGGTAGTGTTTGTGTTGCGCCGATACCACAACTATCACGCGATTATTTGGCACACTGCATGACCCGACACCAAACAATCTACCCTAGTTGTATGATTCTCCGTGTATTTCGGTGCAATATCGGGTACACTAGCATGCGCAAGGGTTTGTGCTGCGTGGATGTATCTACCACACCGCATTGCACGAAAATCCCGCACGAGTTCAATTTATAGGTATGTTATAATATATTTATGTCAACTGAGAACAACGTAGACGGTCCATACCGCATATATCCGCAACATGTCACATCATTATTTGATATCGCCACTCAGGCACTCAATAACAATCGTGATGCAGCCGAAGCATTGATTGCGCGTGGTGGTGCCTGGATTAATCGTGAACGGGTACGGGTCGCCACCGCCATGGTATTGCCGGGCATGATGGTAACTATCCATACCCTACCATCGTATGCGCATCCCTGCCAACTAACCGGTGCGGCGATTATCTATCAAGATCGCTGGTTACTCGCCATCAACAAACCGGTAGGTAGTTATGTCGATGCCACGCCTTGGGATGGGGATAATCATCTGCGCACCGAATTAGCCCGCCTCCTTGCAGAGTCTGACCAACACCCGCCGTTACATCCTGCCCATCGTCTCGACCGCGATACGACTGGGGTATTGTTGTTTACCCAGCATCCCCACGCCAACGCCGCCCTGCAAAAGATTTTTGTCAATCACCTCGCCCAAAAATACTACCTGTGTCACGTCTATGGCCACCCCGACTGGGATACGTGTGATACAGATACCGGTCATGGTCGTAGTGAACGGGGACGCTTCAGGATTTACCCTCGCGACACCGTGGGCGATGCATTACCCAATGGCGATACCATCAAACAGATGCGTACCACATTCCACGTCATCCAACGTCTTGTGGATGGTACCAGTATCATCAAAGCCATCCCACATACGGGCAGGACTCATCAGATTCGGCTGCATATCGCCGAACTCGGGCATGCGATCGTCGGTGACCGGAGTTATGGCTCCGCCACAGAAGTAGTACAACCACACCGTTTGCACGCCTGGCAGCTGACATTCCCGCACCCCATCCACGATACCCCGATTACGATTATCGCCCCATTACCAGCCTGGCTCCCCGTTGATTTGGCACAGACGCTGGCAATGACCACCACACGTGGTACCAATTGACCTACGCTATTCTGAGACTAGTTTTTTTGCGTATTTTTCTGCATGCGATCGAGTTACTACCGTTATGATTTGGACTATCTCTGACTTACATTTATCGTTCGCCAATCCCAAACCAATGGATATTTTTGGGAACCGTTGGCGTAATCATCCTGAACGGATTGCCACTGCATGGAAAAACCTGATAGCCCCCGATGATATCATCCTCATCGCCGGCGATATTTCGTGGGCCATGCAAATCAAAGAAGCGCTCGTCGATTTACACTGGATCGATCAACTCCCCGGCCGTAAATATTGCATCAAAGGCAATCACGATTATTGGTGGGATCGCGTGTCACCAATCCGGGCGGTTATCCCGCCGTCAATTACGTTGATTGAATCAAACGCATTTGACCTTGGCGATGTGGTCGTGTGTGGGACACGGGGCTGGAGCGCACCTGATACCCCAGGCTTCGATGTTGCGGTTGACCAACGTATTTATGACCGTGAACAACTGCGCATGCAACGGGCACTCAGCGATGCCCGTAAAATAGCTAATCAGCGCCCGATTATCGCCATGATTCATTACCCACCATTTATCGACCGGCGCCCAACAGGGTTTGCCACCCAATTTGCCGCCAGTGGGGTGAGTGCCTGCCTATATGGGCACTTACATCGTCCGGATGATTGGGGTAATGCAACCCAAGGCCTCGTCAATGGCACCCATTATCAGCTTACCGCCTGTGATTATCTTGATTTTGTGCCAGTTGCCGTGCGTGGAATTGTGCCAGCGAATCAGTCTCCTGCGCACGTGACAGAATAACCGTACCCGATGCGGTTTTTTTGTAAAAAACTGCATTATCATCGGTAATTTATTGCGCTTGCGCAAATCAGCTCACCATGCAATTTTGTCTCCAAAATCGCTTTTTTGTGTGTATCAACAATCACAGTTCATTGTAATTATGGTATAATTCATTCATCAAATTGTAATCTTTTTGGTGCTCATAAATAGGGGTGAACTATGGAAGTCGGTGCAATTCGCAATCGCAGTATCACAGACGAAATGCGTACGGCATATTTGGATTATGCTATGTCGGTTA
>CAISXI010000176.1 GCA_903889425.1 uncultured Roseiflexaceae bacterium
ATTTCGTTATTGGTGTTACTGCCCCAGGCATAGACTTGACCTGATTGCAGGATGGCGAGATTGTGTGTCGTGCCGGCAGCGATGGCGACGGCGGTGCCACTAATCGGTACGGTGGTCACGCCGCTAGGGGTATAGTCAGTGATGATGCCTGTGGTCGCCAACGTGAGTAGGTGTTGATTACTACTGGCGCCCAGCGCCATTTGCTGGATGTTTTGGATGGTACTAGTGATATTGACGGTATTGCCACTCAATTCCCACGCATTCAGATTGCCGTTGGTATCGAGTGTGGCTGCCAAATGGTCATTCATGGCGATTTGGCTATAGAGCGTGGCTTGTAGCGTGGTGGTGATTTGATTTTGGGCAACGGTATCAGCAACACCAGTGCTATCCCACATTCTGAGGGTGGTATCAGTGATGGGTGCAGTGATTCCACCGTCGAAATCAAACGTTGCGTCGACACTCGTCGCTCCGCTACCAGTATCGACGGTGTAATTCAACACCATCGTGTCGGCTTGGTGCGTGGCCGGCATGGTGATGTCCGTGATGATGGGGGCGGTGACCACTGGGATGGTCAGGCTATAGCTATCACTGGTGCGCTGATTCCCGGCGGCATCGACTATCACAAATTGGATCTGGTATGTCCCCGTGCTAAACGATGTTGCGTCGAACGGTAATTCCCAGGTAAAGGCACTTATCGAACGTCCGAGCAAATAATTCCAGCGGGCTAATTCTTGGCTTTGGGTAGATTGGGCATCGATGGCAATGGTTTTTACCAACCGGGTGCGGTCATATACATTGGCGGTGATACTGCTCAATGTGCCCCCTTCATTGGCCGTGCCATTAAAGAGCGTGGCTTGCGTTCCTGGCAGGATTGCCGTGGCGAGTTGATTGATGGTCATGCTCGGCGCAACGGTATCGATGTGTAAGCGTATGACATTGGTGGAGGTCGCATTATCGGTGGCGTCAATGCCCCGGATCTTCAACACCCGTAGGATGTTGTCTTCGTTATCGCTGTTCTTGAGGGTGTAGCTCCACGGGGCACCACTACTGACCGCCGTGGTGGCTTGCCCAAAGGTAATCGCCCATTGATTGATCGTGCTCTGCAGGCTATCTTCGTTGCGGTCACAGCCAAGCAGTTGCCATGTCCCGTTGATCGGTTCGCCATTCAAAACGGTGAGTGGGCTGTCAGGGCGAACGGATGTAGCAGCGCCATTAATATCTACGGTACCCGTCAGACTGGTGGTGCTAATAAGTCCGTCATTGGCAAACAGGGCGTGGAGGTTGATTGCCGCTGGGCGTAATGAGGTGAGCAACGGTACCAGTGTCCCTGACGGTGATTTGAGCCACAAGTTGAGGGTGTGGGCGGCTGCCGACGTGACTTTGACGTCGACGGTGACGCTATTAATCCGCGCCGTGGCGGCGGCACTGGTTTGGCTGATGGCGAAGGCGGTGTAATCAGCGATGTCGCTACTGGCACACGGCTGTGCAGTAACCGCACTGTTTGGTGAATTACTGGCACTGATGTCATCAGGGGTGGCACTGGTCGTGGTGGTGGTGGTGGCGTTTTCACAGGTACCTTGATCTTCGTCACAGATTTTGACGGTGGCTTGATTGAGGGTATCGCTGATAAGACCACCGATGCTAATGGCACTTCCGCCCACATAGGCGGCAGCCACCATGCTTTCGGTTTGTAGGGAAAAACTGAGTGTGGGCGCTGTGCTATCGACGACAGACCCGTACCACGCCGTCCAATCGGATTGTTGATTATAGACGTCGCTGGCCCGCAAGCGATAGGAGAGCTGTGTGACGGTGTTGGCGAGGGTGATGGGGCAGGCCCAGCGTCCATTGACGGCGGCGCCACAGTCTATTTGTGTGGCGGTGCTATTGACGTTGGTTGAGTATTCCATCAGTACCGAAGATACCGTAGATGCATCGGTTACGTTCCCTGTTACGCTCAATGCCCCACGTTTGACCACTGCTTGGTTGTCGGGCAGGATTTGGCTGGGTGGGGCAGTATCAATCGCCACTGCCGCATTCAACCATTCGACGGTACGGGCTTGATTGATGTTGGTGGCGGTGCCGTCATCGGTTAGGCGCACTTCGATTTTGGCAATCGCACTGGTTTTGATGCGATCGCTACTAGTGGCTTGGGCCTTGTTGGGGTCAATTTTGGCAAGGAAGCTGAATGTTTGACTACTATTTGCATCAATTGGATTGAAGCGGATTAGGTGATAGTCGCGTAAGCCACTCTCTACCGGAATATCGTAATAGTCATAATTGCCACCGCCAATAATGGCCACGGGAGGGGTCCCGCTACTATTCCCATCTGTCAACCAGATACCACCATAGCTCTGTACGATGGCGTACATGGCACGGGTCTTTTTGGCGGTGGGGTTCTGAATGGTCAGGGTGTAGGTCACCACTGATCCATTGCCAACCACTGGGTCTTGTTCGCTACTGAGTCGACTCCCCAAACTATCCAATAACGCTGATCCTTGATTATTGGTGATGGCATATTGGGCGACATTCGTACACCACGAGTTATTCGTAAGTGCATTACATAACGAATTTGTTTCGCTAATGATTTGGGTAATGGCGTCTGGTTCGGTATTGGCGAAATTGTCGGCAATGGCCCGTTGAAAGACGCCATTGGGAGTACTAGTGAGGGTGGCAAAGACCCGGGTGGTGTCGGGATTGAGCACCGCCGTGTTGGGACATACGTTAGCACCTAAATTACTCCAGCCATAGCCGTTGAGCATGGGGGTAATCACTATCGCATCCGAGCCTTGTGCGGTGCGGATCGGATTGGTGCTGGGGAAGGTGGCCCACGGCATGAATTTGTTGGGGGCCACGGCAAAGGCTACCATACCAAAGGGATTCCCTACTGTGTAGCCGATTTGATTAAAGCCCACCCGTATGTCGGTTTGTTTGATGCCGAGTTCATCCGCGTAGCGGTAGGAAGGAACTTCTCCGTCGCTCACCCACGAATCAGTGGCATCATTCCAGCGCAAAATCTGGGCTACGCTGCGATTTTGGATGTGAATCACATAGTCTGAGCCTTGGGTACTACTGGTGCGAATGCCTTGCTGGCTTTGGACTAATTTGGTTTGGAATGAGTTGACATAAGCTGCAAGCGAGCTTGTGGCGGCATAGCCACGGGCGGCGGTGTTTACTGGCAAGGTGATATACGATTCACCGAGTGAAACACTGTCGCTAATGGTCTGGGTGTAGTTACTTGGGCGGTATGACTTGACGGTACCACCGACTTTGCTATCGAGGTAGATAAACAAATCGCCGTCGTATTCCCAATCTGCACCTTGCCAATTGAGTCGGAGCGCTTGGGAATCCCAGGTCATCCCAAAGCGCTGGATATCGAGATTAGTGGGGCGGCGATCTTCGCCGAGTACGGCACAGCCATTGCCCAAAAATCCGCGATAGGTGGGGTCATCGCCACTCAGCAATGTATAGTCAGGAGTTTTGGGGGTGTCAATATAGATTGGTGGTAATGCGGTGAGGCCTTCATTACCGAGAATGTCACGAGTGCGCATGGCTATCGTCAACCGGCTCGCCTCGGGGCTATTGGTGATGGCGCTCTTGCCTGCGGTACTACTAAAGCCACTGGCAGCTAATGTGCTGGTATAGGCACTGGTACCACTCACCGTTTTGACTTTGTATTCTACTTGATGCAGGGTGATATTCGACACATCGCTGACTTTACTCCATGCCACGTTGAGATCCATGCTGGTGGTAATGGGGACAACTTGCTCTGCTTGCAAAATGGTCGCAGTGCCATTAATTTTGGCATTGATGGTTGGATCGCTAATTAGTGGTGGTACGGTATCGAATATGATGCTGGTATCGACGGCGGTACTGCGCCCGGCATTGTCATTGGCGATAATTCGCACAGGGAGCCCACTGGCATCGCTTGCGCGCCGATTATACGTGATGGTGATGTCACTTACCACACAGCGGCAACTATTGTTATAGGCGCGTCGTTTGCTGGTATAGGGGATATTTGCATTGGTGAGTTTGTTGATGATTTGCAGGTTGTCGAGCCCAATATCATCGGTGATGACCAGCCGAATAACGAATAATTCATTGACCAGTTGCGTATTCCCAAGTATCGCATCGACGACTTTGATTTGGGGAGCAGTCACATCAACGGCAGTTTTGCGGACAGCGCTGGTGGTGGTTATTGGTTGGGTATCGCGCAGTTGGGCGGTCAGCGTATAGACCCCACTCGGCAGACTCAAATTAAACTCGGCTTCGGCACGTTGCAGTGTCGGACTGATTGGCACACTAGCGACAATCTGGTTATTGGCCCGGAGCAGGATGGTGTTGATGCCTGTGGTCGATTCGGCGCGGACATACACGGTCTGCGTCGCTGTGGTAAAGTTGTTGGTTTGATTGAGGATGTGGATGCTGTTTTGTAGCGGTGGATCTTGACCGAGGGTGATTGGTGTGCTCGACGGTGACGTGACCGTCGTACAGTTGTTGCGTTGGTCACAGGCATAGGTGCTGAGCCGGGCATCACTGACTTGATAGCCGGTCAGGTTGACCGTCGTGAGTTGTTTGGTGAGTACTACCGCTTGCTGGCCATTACTGGCAATTCTGATTGCTTCACTGCCGTTTAGGCGGGTGTCACTCACGAGACTCGCAGGGTTTGTCAGCGTATTGATAATCGAAATCCGTTGGTTGCTTGTCGGTGTGAGATTGCCACTCAACAGCATTATTTCGTTGTTGAAATAGGGCACCACATCGTGGATGCGATACCAATTCACATTATCGCCATCGATGGGTGTGCTGTGGTTATATTCACTGCGCTTGGTTAATGGGCTGGTAAGCACTGCCTTGCCATCCACCAAAGAATCAATCAATGGCACGGTGATGAGCGTATTGGCGCTGGTCGGTGCCGTGGTGCCATCGTAGGCTTCGTCATCGTCAAGGATGAGTAAATCACGATTGTTGAAAAAGACTTTGTGGGCATAGCCGTCAGTCAAATATTGATCAAGGGCGTCGAGATTCCCAAAGTTGCCAATCCGATTGATGCCGACGCCGCCAATTTCGCGCGCAAATACGAGCAAGTCGTTTTGCACCGCCATATCATAGATCCATGTCCCATCATTGACGGTACTTAGGCCTCGTACTGGTGTTGCGGGATTGCTGACATTGATGCTAACGATGTTTTGTGGACTACTCGAGTCAAGGAGCATCACAAACGTATCGGCGCCATTGCTACTTGCGATACCCACATCGCTGAATGTCACTCCTGTCGCCATATCGATTGCCAATGTCCCCACCTTGCTCGGTACGAGCGGATTGGTTGCGATGTTGTAGATGGTCAAAATCGACTGGCTCGCTTGGGTATTGAGCGCATACAACAGCGTTTTGGGCGCGTTCACTGCTAGTTGGGTGATGGTGCCGGTGGTGGCAATCGTACGGAGCAGCATCGATTTGCCCGGGCGTACATCGACGACTGCCAGCTGATTGTTGCCACCCAGATAGGCGTAGCGACTGCCATACACCAACGCAGTCGTTTGACTGATGACTTGGCTATTGCTTCGTACTAATTCGGGGCTATTGGAAACCGAGCATTCGCCATTGATGTTGACCAGTGGACTAAACGTGCCATCTAGCACACTCATGTGTTGCAGGAACCAGAGTGAATTGGGTTGTTGGGTCGTGACCGACAACGTACTCCCACAGGGCGTGGCGATTTGGTTGATGTCTAAATTGCGGTCGGCAATGCTCATGGTGTATGTGCCGTTATTGATGGCGGTAGTGATACGGGGGGCAAGGGTGTCGATACTGCCATTCCACAGAGGTGTTTCACCACTATTCAAGAGCGAGTTGCCGTTGCGATCGCTTGTCATGCTTTGCAGGTTGGCATTGGCCTCAATCCCTGCGATCTGACTTTGTTGCCAGCTATAGCCATCAATCCGCTCTGTGAGGGTACTGGTCCGCCAGGCCATTGCACGTAAGCGGGTGATATCGTCATTGCTGAGCGCCCGGCGATAGATGCGCACATCATCAATAACGCCCGTGAATCCTGCGCCGATGCGCACTTCTGGGAGTTGCTGGATTTGGACGTCGCTGAGCGCCAATACGCGGTTGTTGCCCTCGGCAACAATACGGACGTTGCTCCCGGAGATTCCGGCAGGCAGCGGGATAACCACATGATCATTGATCACGTCTGTTTGGTAGTAATACCACGTCGCGGTTTGTTTGAGTTTGGCAATGCTATCCCAGCCAGTTGGCGTGGCTAGTGTTCCATAGACAAACACGTAGAAGTTTTGCAGAGGAACTGCCGTGTTTGCCCGGGCAGTAATCACCATTTGGTGGATCGGCTCACTGCCATTCGGGTTACTTGCCACCCAGTAGGGGTTGTTGGCGAGGTTGGTTTTGGAATAGGTGTCGTTACTTGCATCGTTGGCGAGGTTGGCGGCATTGACCGTTGACGATTGTTGTTGATTCGTAAACGATAGTGTTTTGGTGGTGCTACTGGGGAATGACGTACCTGCAGTCACACTGGCTGAAGCGACGTTGTTGCCATTGACCAGCATCGTCCAATTGCTGCCATTGGCTGTCACGACAATGTTGCTGGCCACGGTAGTACTGATTTGCGTGCTAGCCTGCAAATCAATCCCGTCCATCACAAATCGTGGTCGGCCCACATCGAGGGTCAGGGTGTAGCCATAGCCGTTGGAGATGCCTTGCACAATGGTTTGGCTTTGGCTGGCGAGTTTGGGCGTAACCCACGTTGATAGACTCCACGGTTGATTGCGGGGGGCAAATGTTTGGCCATTATCATCGCGGAATACGACGGTATCATTGCCATCGAAATTCATAGCTGCAGTGCCGACGGAACCAACTACACTTTTGAGATTGGCGTCAACACTGGTGACGGTACCTGCCAGATTGTAGGGCGATGCATCGCGGAACTGTGCGCCGCTTGTTATATTGGCATCATCGAGGGGGGCATGCAACACGGTGCTGTATCCCAAGCTATAGTCAATCACATTCCCC
>CAISXI010000177.1 GCA_903889425.1 uncultured Roseiflexaceae bacterium
GAATTACTCAATGACGCCGACATGTTGCATGGGATTGGCTTGGAATTGAGTGAAACGGCCGAAATTGCCCGTGTGCTTCGCCAACACATTAGCGACATGCCCACCAATTTGTTGCATGTCGATGAGCTACGCGATGTAATTGTGCAACGCTATGGCACCACCCAAGGAGGCACGCATGTCGCTTGAGTTTTCTCGAAATGTGACGTTTGGGCAATACATCGATATCCGGTCGGCAGTGCACAATCTCGACCCGCGCACCAAAATGATTTGTGCGGCCATCATTATGGCGTGTGCCTTTATGACCCGCGGGCTCATCAGTATTGCACCGTTATTTGCACTCGCGATTATTGTGCAGCTAACCACCCGCATTCCGATTGGCTACACGTTGCGGGGCTACCGCTTGTTGTTTCGCACCATGCTCTTTTTTGTGCCGTTCCAGGTGCTGTTTTATCAGGCTTTGCCTGGCGTCGAAATGCACTATTACTGGCAATGGTGGATTTTGTCGGTGTCGTACGAAGGCATCCTCGGTGGAATTTTCACCCTGAGTCGGGTGATTGTACTCTATCATTCAATCAACACGTTGATGTTTACCACCACCATGATAGATTTATCTGATGGCGCCGAAATCATGATGGATCCACTCAAAAAACTCAAATTCCCCGTCAACGAATTTGTGATGACAATGACGATTGCCCTCAAATTTGTGCCGTTGTTGATTACCGAACTCGAGCGCCTGATGCGCGCCCAAATCGCCCGCGGGGTGCGGTTTGATCAAGGCGGGGTCATCGCCCGCACGCGCAAGTTGGTACCAGTGCTAATTCCTTTGTTTGTGAATGCCCTTAGTAGAGCAGAGATTTTGATTATCGCCATGAATGCCCGCTGTTATCGCGGCGGCGAAGGGCGCACCAAGCGCCGCACCATGCATGCAACCACCCGTGATGTCATTGCGGGGGTGATTGTATTGTTGTTTGGGGTTTTGGGAGCCTATATTGGCCGGACAATGGGAATATAACTGATGACAGATACCACCACAAAAGCATTGTCTCACCTCGACAACGCCGGCATGATTGCCTTTCTCACGACCCTCGTACAAACCCCCAGTGTCTACTTGCCGGGGGTAGCCGGGGCCAACGAAACCGCCGCCGCCACCCTGATCTACGACCTGCTAGACGAATGGGGCTTACAGCCGCAACGCTGGGAAGTCGCCCCTGGGCGGCCCAATATCGTCGCCGAGTTACGCGGTACTGCCGGTGCAGGACCATTGCTGTTGTTTGAAGGACATACCGATGTGGTCACACCGGGCGACAGTAGTGCGTGGCAGTACGACCCCTTTGGTGCCACAATTGTCGATGGCCGCATGTATGGCCGGGGTACTGCCGACATGAAAGGGGGCGTGGCGGCGATGCTGTATGCGGTGCGGGCCATCCAACTGGCTGGTGCCCAATTTGCCGGTACCATCCGCTTGCTCATCCCCGTGGACGAAGAAGGCTTGATGATAGGCATCAAAGATATCGTGGCTAGTGGTCATGCCCATGGCGCCGCCGGAGCGATTATCTGTGAACCCGAAGAACATGAAGTCTGTATTGCCCAAAAAGGGGCACTGCGGCTTAAACTCGAGTCGTTTGGGCGAGTCGCCCACGGCGCCATGCCCGAAGAAGGGGTCAATGCCCTCACTGGCATGATTCATTTGTTGCACCGCGTCCTCGCCATCCAAACCGAATTACGGGCGGCGCACGGCGAACACCCGTTGCTGGGCAAAATCTACCTTAGCCCCACCGTGGCCCGGGCCCCGATTAGCGGCGAAGCCAGCCAAATCAATGTATTGCCCGACAGCTGTGACGCCTACCTCGACATTCGTACCATCCCGGGGGTATCACACCCGGCGATTGTGGCGCGGGTCGAGGAATTGATGCACGAAGTCCTCCAAATCGATGCGAAATTTCGCTTTGCCGTGAGTATCATCGATGACCGCCCGTCGACCGAAATCGCCGCCGATCACCCGTTGGTACAATCGCTTCAGTATGGACATCGCACCGTCTACCAGCACGAGGCGCCGTTCGGCGGGGTACCCGGATCAACCGATGGCACGATTATTACCCGTGATGCGGGAGTGCCAGTGGTAGTCTATGGGCCTGGTGGCAAACGCATCCCCCATCAGCCCAACGAATACGTGCTTGTGGCGGAAGTCGAGCAGGCCGCGGCGGTCTATGTACATGCCGCCTTACATTTTCTGCAGACATACCAACACCCTGCATAATTGCCGTAGAATAAACCAAACACCGCGTGAAATTCCCGGTGTATTGACAAAGGAGTCACTCATGGCCAAGGTAACCATCCCCTTTATTCAATCGCTCAAAGGGCAACGCAAATTTGCCATGCTCACCGCCTATGACGCACCGTTTACCCGTCTCGTCGAGGATTCTGGGGTCGAAATGATCCTGGTCGGCGATTCGTTGGGCATGGTAATGCTGGGCTATAGTGGTACCTCGCCCGTCACCATGGACGAAATGGTGCACCATTGCAAAGCAGTCGGTCGCACCGCCAAAACCTGTTTGTTGGTGGGTGATATGCCCTTTATGGCCTATCAAGCAGACATCAGCGAAGCCATTCGCAACGCCGGCCGCCTCATCAAAGAAGCAGGCATGGATTGTGTCAAATTGGAAGGCACCAGCAAACAAGCACCCACCGCCAAAGCCATTGTCGATGCTGGGATTGCCGTTATCGCCCATATTGGCTTGACGCCCCAAACCGCAGCCAGCCTCGGTGGCATCAACGTCATCGGTGGTCAAAACTACGCCGCCGCCAAACGGATTTTGGATGATGCCTTGGCGATGGAAGCCGCAGGATGC
>CAISXI010000178.1 GCA_903889425.1 uncultured Roseiflexaceae bacterium
AGCACCATGGAAATGCATCATAGCCTCGAAGGCGCCGACACCCATGTGGGTGGTGCTACGAAAAAAGTCAGTTTTTGGGGAACGATTGCCCAAATCGCGGTGCTCGATATCGTCTTTTCACTCGACTCGGTGATTACCGCAGTAGGCTTGTCAGACAACGTCTCCGTAATGATTGTGGCGATTATGATTGCAGTGATTGTGATGCTGGCTTTTTCGGAGGCACTCAGTCGCTACATCGAAAAACACCCCACCATCAAGATTTTGGCATTATCATTCCTTTCATTAATCGGTATGTCGCTGGTAGCTGAAGGGTTCGACTTCCATATCGAAAAAGGCTACATCTACTTTGCGATGGCATTTTCGGTTATTGTTGAACTCATCAACATCCGCATGCGGGCCAGTCAGCCCGTTAAATTGCACTCGATTGCGGAATCAGAAGAGCCACATTCCTAGTTGGAGGCGGTATGACGATTGCGCGCCGGATGTTGGGGCAGACAGGATTCAACGCAGCACAGATTGGTGCGGGCGATTTGGCGGACCGCAGTCTCAGCTTGGCGGAATGTGTGGCCACATTGACACGGGCGCTCGACGCTGGTGTCAATGTGGTCGATACGGCACCAGGCTATGAAGCCGGTTTTTCCGAACAAATCGTCGGGGCAGCGGTGCGTCAACGGCGCGCTGAGGTGTTTGTCATCGACAAAATCGATGAATTCGATCGCTCGGTGACCAGTCAACTCGATGAATCGTTGCAGCGGCTAGGGTTCGAATACCTCGATGCCTATGTGTTTCATGGTTTGTCTGACATGGCGATGTACCAGCAGTTGACGCAATCTGATGGGGCATTTGCCGAATTACGGGCGCTCAAAAAACAAGGTCTAGTGCGCAACATGGGGATTTCGTCGCATCATCCCGATGTGTTGCGTCAAGCGATGCTGGATGGCTGGTGTGATGTGGTGATGTTTCCGATTGGGGCATTTGTCGACACCCGCTACATCACTGAGACATTGCCGTTGAGTCGTGAATTAGGGGTTGCGAGTGTTTGTTTCAAAACCTTTGGGGCGGGCAAATTAGTGGCAGATACTGAGGGATACGGGGCGCCGCTCGCCCAACGTCCCCGTGGTAAATTATCGTCGGGTGGGGTTGATCAAGCGCATACCGGTGTGCAGTTGACCGCCCAAGAATGTGTGCACTACACATTGACGATTGACCCCGATGTAGCGCTGTTGGGGATGAGCTTTGCCAATGAGCAAGACGCAGTGTTTGCGGCGTATGAATCGTTTGCGCCACTGAGTGAAGCGCAACTCGTTGACATCAAAATGCGGGCGGTGCAGGCACGGGCAGGCAAAGGCCCATGCTGGTGGAATCCCGATCCGTTGCAGTAAATCTATGGTGTAACCGGGCTGATTGGCTTATGGGCACGTCCAATTTTGAAGAAGATAAACAAGGCTGCCCCACAGAAATGCAGTCCAGCAGCGAGCATCAGTGCAATGGTCGTGTTGCTGTTTTGGGCAACGATGGTGCCGATGAGTGGACCGAGCAAGCTAACGGTAAACATTGCGATTTGGTATGCCGGCATGACGGCAGTCACTTGGCCTGGGGGGCAGCTGTCGAGCAACATGTCGAGTAGTACCAACTCGATGCCTGCGGTAGCGACACCCCAAATCGCCGCAAAAAAGAGCAACGGTGCCATACTCCCCACCAATGCGGTAATCAACGGGTAGGTGCCGAGCGCGATACTACAGACCCACAAAATAACCACGCGTCCTTTGAATCGCGTGGCAATATATGTACCTGCCATATACCCAAACAACAACGTGACACTTTGGATCATCGATACCGTGCCGATGATGTTGTCGTCGGCATTGAGGACACGAATCCAATGCAATGGGAATAGCGGAACCGACATCGTCAAGCCACATTGAAACACCGCTTGGCAAATGATAAACAACCGAAATGTACGGTAATTACGCACAAAAAAGACAATTTGCGTAAATGCTTTGCGAATTGATTGTGGTGGTGCGTGGGTATCACGGCGTTCAATGGGGACTTCGTATTGGCGGGCGGGCAAAAAGGCAAATACCGTAAACAGTGACGCCCCGCAGATAACGATTGCATACGCCGTAAGTGGTGCATTACTGCCTAAATACTGACCGGCAATATAGACAGAAATGCCATTACAAACCCCCAAAACCGACCAACGTAAACTCATTAATTGATAGCGCCGTGAGGTGTCAATAATCGCACCCATGACCACATTAAAAACGAGCGATAGCGCGGTCTGTGGCAACGTTGCAATGGCAGCCACGCCAATCATCACCAAAATAGCGGTTTGGGCATCAAAAAACAATGGTATGACTGCCATGATGGGGTAACTGAGAAAAAGAAGCAGCCGACTCCAGGCATACCACGGGATGACATTGTTGGAGCGACTAATAATCAACCCGAGCGGTACCGCCAACAGTAACCCCGCAATTGCCGGCATCGATGATAATAATCCGACACTAATGGGGTCTGCCCCGAGTCGAGTAAGTAATACGGGAATAAAAATACGCACACCTTCAACCATACCGACACCAAAGCCATCAAGCATGCCGCGATTCATGTTGCGATCATCACCGTTTTGTGGGGCATACAGCCAATGTGGGAGTCTCAACATTCGGGCTATTTGGGTGGTACGTGGTAACATGGAGTATCCTTTATCGTGCGATGTCGGCATTATACCAGCCATGAGGAGTCCGGTGCACCGTCAACATCAACATGCAGTGATGAATTATTACCAGCGCACCACCCGGTGGTTCCTGCGCTTTGGGCAGACGCGCCAGACTGGCGCTATTCATCGTGCCGTAACGCTCCCGGATGTGGCTGCCAAATCACCCACCGATACAATTCATGCCTTGATAAACCACGAATTACGCCAGCTCCCTGCGGGGAGTCGTGCAGTGGATTTAGGCTGTGGTGTGGGTGCCACCCTCGGCTATATGCGCCAGCACCACCCTGATTGGGGGGTATTGTGGGGCATTACCTTGAGTCGCGACCAAGCCCGCCAAGCCCGCGCCAATGGGCTCGATGTGCTCCAAGGCTCTTTTCATCAGTTGCCAGTAATTGCAGATGGCGCAGATGCTGCCTGGGCAGTTGAATCGCTGATTCATAGCGATCAGCCGGAATTGTTTTTTCGTGAAATTGGACGCTATTTACGCATCGGCGGTATACTAATAATCTGTGATGACATGGCGCAAAATGTTCCACCTTCGCCGATGATGCGGCTTTTCCAACATGGTTGGTTTGCCCCCAATCTGGTTTTACCCGAGACCCATCAGCAGTATGCGGCAATTGCCGGGTTTCGCTTGCGTACGGTACGTGATTTGACGCAGGGAATTCATATCCGTGCGTTGCCATGGTGGTTGGCGCAATTCATCGGGTGGTGCCGCCCCGTGTGGCAATGGAGCACGTTGCTCCGTTCAATGGTAGGGAGTATGGCGCTGCAACAATGCCTCGCAGATGGTTCGATTCGTTACATGATGATGGTATTTGAAAAACAATGAGCAAGCCGATTTTTTTAGTGGCTGGCGGGACTCGTGGTGATGTCCAGCCGTATATGGCGTTAGCACTGGGATTGCGTCAGCAGGGTTATGCGGTGACGATGGCGACGAGTGCGCGCTGGACCCCCTGGGTGAATCAGTTGGGAGTTGCACTGGTTACATTACCAGCGGACCCAACTGACCTACTCCTCACTCCCGAATACCGGTCTGCTTTGAGTCTGCATGCCGGCGTCGGTGCTGGGTTGCTCGCTACATGGCGCTATTTGCAGGCTGCACGGCCGATGATGCATGAATTATTAATCTATGCCCAGCGTAGTACATTTGCCAAATCAGTCGTGGTTGCGGGACTGGCGACGCAGTGGGTGGCGCACGCCAATCTACAACAACCCCAGGTCATCTGGGGGTTGTTACAACCGTTGATTCCGACAGCTGCATTTGCATCGCCGTTATGGCCCACGACGCGTATCCCTTTGCGCTGGAACCAGATGTCGCATCGTCTCATGAATCGTATGCTGTGGTGGCCGTGGCGCATCAATGGTGGTGGGGTGACTGGTGGGCTCACGCAAATCAATCGCCAACCCGCTTTGATTGCATCATCACCGGCATTATTACCCGCATGGCCGGACAAAGCCCCCCACCACGTCGTGACTGGTACATGGCAAATGCCAGGGTTGCCTGCGATTCCCTCGGTAGTACAGCAATTCATAGACCAAGATGCACCGTATATCGTCGCAACATTTGGCTCTCCCGCTGCCAACGAATCTACTGCGTTGTATGCGACGGTTGTGGCAGCGGCTGCCCAGCTCGGGGTGCGTTTGTTGCTCCAAGTACCGTCGCATGTCACGCAGTTTGTCAATAGTGACTTGTTACTGGTGACTCATGCAGATATCCCCCACCAACCCATATTTGCCCGTGCAGTCG
>CAISXI010000179.1 GCA_903889425.1 uncultured Roseiflexaceae bacterium
ATTAATCGCACCATCGAACGCGCCGAAGAATTGCTCGCCGATGTGCTCTATACCCTTGATTCCGATCCCATTATGACCTTTGCCACCCCCGATGCCCCTGACCTGGCAGAAATCATTGGTGCTGCGAAACTCATCGTCAACGCAACCACCCTTGGGTGGCATGGCAACGAAACCCCACTCCCCGCCCGTTTTCTCAATAATCAGATGACCGTCTACGACATGGTCTATCGCCCCACCCAACTCTTGGCTGATGCCAAAGCGTGTGGCGCCCAAGGCTACGATGGGATTGGGATGTTGGCACGCCAAGCAATGCTGGCGTTTCATCATTGGACAGGGCTTACCCCCCCATTTGAACTGATGCGTGACGCCTTACTCGATACGATGTGATGTCACGCAAATTCCCCATATAACCAAATAACAACATCCCCCGTACAAATAACATGTACGGGGGATGTTGCTAGGTACCAGCAAATTGTTCCACGTGAAACAATTAACCGACGAATGGCGACCCTACTGCAAGGTAGTGAAAGCCTTGATCGGTCAATTCGGCATAATCGGGGATCATGCGGCGACCATCAATAACCAGATATGGTTTCTGGGCATTCAATTCAATGGTGCGTGACAAGCCACGAAACTCTTCCCAGTCGGTTGCAATAAACAGCGCATCGGTAGCATGCAACGCACTTTTGACCGATTCGTGGTAGCTAATTTTTTCAAACAAGGGGTTTTTGACAGGGTCATAGGCATGGCGTGCTTCGGTCATCGCCATCGGATCATAGACGTGAATTGATTTCACGCCACGACCGAGTAAGCCTTCGATGACTTTCATCCCTGATGAATCGCGGATATCGTTAGTGCGCTGTTTAAAGGCGACCCCCAACACGGCAACTGTTTTGTTGGCAAACGAAAAGCCTGCTTCTTGCTCGGCGCGATCAAGCAAGTAGACTTTTTGGTATTCGTTGATGTCGTAGACCGCTTGGAGTAATTTAGCGTCTTGGTCACGCGACGTGAGTTGATAGATCAGTGACTGGACATCTTTGCCGAAGCACGAGCCACCGGCACCAATCCCCACATACGAGCCCCACGTGCTAATCCGACCATCGGCAGTGACACCACGCTTGAGGTCTTCCATGCGTACATTGGGGAAGGTTTCGCCCAACCGTGCACCCACACCATTCCAAAACGAAACGTAGGTCAACAGCAGTGTATTGGCCACATATTTAATGGCTTCGGCGGTTTCGGGGGTGGTTTCGATGTAACGGATGCGCACATGATTGACAAATTGCGAATAGATGCGGCGTAAAATCCGGAAATCGGCGTCGCTATCGGCACCCACCACTACCCGGTCAGGGCGACGGGATTTTTCGACGGCATCACCTTCGGGAAGGAATTCGGGGTTCGAGGCCACACCGATATTGGGGACGCCATGTTTGTTGAGGACGCCTTCGAGGGCGCGGGCGGTGCCGATTGGCACCGTGCTTTTGTTGATGACGACCACCCGCCGTTGATCAACTCGTTTGGCCAACAATTCAGCGAGGTATTCTACCGCAGCAAAATAATAGCTGAGATCAGACGATCCGTCAGGATTGGGAGGAGTCGGTAAACAGAGGAATATCGCGTCTGCACCTTCGATGTGTGGAGTCACATCGGTGGTAAAAAACAAATAGCGATTGAGTGTTTCGGCAATGACGGCTGGTAAGCCTGGTTCATTGATAAAGCGTTCAATTTCTTCGATTTTGCCTGTTTGGTAGGCAGCAATCCGGACCGGATTAATATCGTAGGCATAGACTTCATGGCCGTATTCCGAGCAGACGGCGGCATGACAAAGTCCCACGAACCCAGTTCCCACAACGATGATTTTCATAATACCTCGTACAAAAAACGCTTAGTTATTGTTGGAGCAGCACTTCACGAAGTGCCGTCATACACAATGTATTTTCCTCAGGTGTCCCAAACGAAATCCGAATAACGCCGGGCAATCCCCACGCCCCCAGTCCATTAATGGCGATACCGCGCTCGGCCATGGCACGGACGATTTGCGCATCACTTCCTTCACCACCAATTGGTATGGCAATAAAGTTTGTTTCGCTGGCAAAAGGGGTCAAGCCAAGGGTGGTTAATTCATCTTGAAAATAAGCCCGGGCGTGATTGGCGTGTGCTTGGCTGGCAGCCACATGCGCGCTGTCGGTCAAGGCAGCTACGCCAGCAACCATGGCCAGACAATTGACATCAAACACAGGGCGGGCGCGGCTAATGTAGTCGAGCATATCGGGATCGGCAACAGCATAGCCGAGGCGCAGACCGGCTAACCCGTATATTTTGGCAAAGGTGCGTAACACGAGGATGTTTTTGCGACCATTGCGGATTTCACTAATCATATCAGGGAAGTCGGTACGGGTGGCGTATTCGATATAGGCTTCGTCGACCACGACCAACACATGGTCTGGTACCCGTGCCAAAAACCGTTGCATTTCGGCAGCGCCGTTGGTGACACCGGTGGGGTTGTTGGGGTTGCAGATCAGTACCATCTTTGTGTGTGCGGTAATCGCATCAGCCATTGCATCGAGATCATGGGCACCATTGATTAATGGAATCCGTTTTTGGACAGCGTCCATCAGTTGCGTGCGAATGTAGTAACTAATAAACGTGCCATTGGCCATCACGACTTCATCGCCTGGGTTCAAATAAACCAGTGCGGTCAAAAGGATGAGTTCGTCTGAACCATTGGCACAGAGCACCATGTCAGGGGTCACGCCGAGTTGGGTAGCCAACGCAGCACGCAATTGCGTCGTATTGGGGTCGGCATAGCGATGCATATTGGCGACGGCATCTTGGACTGCGGTTATGGCTTTGGGCGATGCACCGAGGGGATTTTCGTTGGCAGAGAGACGCGCCACTACAGGCACGGGAGGGGGGGCATGGCGCGCAGATCGCATAGACGAAAGGGCTGCTATTGCGGGTTTCTTTTGCACAGGACGCGCTCCAATCAACAACTTCACGGTCATTACTGTACCGTATATAATACACTATTGGTTATTTCTTACAGCGTAATTTGCAAAAAACTTCATCAACGTGCTCGGGTTTTGGCTATTACTGCGGCATTATACCATGCACTATCATGATAAAGCGCTTACGCTTGCATGTTGTGAAAAATAGTGCTATGCTTTTTTTGTGTTTGTATTGCACATATTTTCATATTTATTGTGCGATTTCAGGAGGGATTCGGTGAATCGTACCATCACTCCACCCGACGTTGTAGTCCGGCGATTACCACTTTATGCCCGCAGTCTACGCTATTTACTGCGTGACGGCATCAATTCTGTTTCGTCACAAGAACTCGGCGAGCGGATTAACGTGACGGCTGCACAGATTCGTAAAGATTTGTCGTATTTTGGTGAATTCGGCAAACAAGGAATCGGATATGACGTCGAACGATTGCTCGATCAAATCGAGCATATCCTTGGATTAGACCGTTCGTGGGCTGTTGCGCTTATCGGAGCTGGTCAGCTCGGTGAAGCCCTTATTCGCTACGAGGGATTTCGTGAGCAGGGGATTCATATTGCGGCGGTGTTTGATGCGAGCCCCGACAAAGTGGGCAAGTCTGTGAATGGCATTGTAATTACGCATAGTGACGACATTGCCCAAATCATCCCACAACGCAATATCGAAATGGCGATTATCGCTGTTCCGGCTGACCGTGCCCAACAAGTCGCAAATGTGCTTGTCAAAGCCAAAGTCCGGGCGTTGTTGAGTTATGCACCGACGGTATTACAGGTGCCTGAGGGTGTGTGGGTGCGCTATATCGACCCAATTACGGTGTTGCATAGCATGACATTTTATCTCTCCCGCGACGACAATCGCTAACACGTCGTCTTTTTCGTTCCGGTACACAGAGCGCCGCAGTATATTGCGGCGCTCTGTGTTTGTTACACGGTGATTTTCAATGAACTTTTATTGCGTTTGGTTGGTTGTGTCGCAACCAAGAAGCGATCAATTGTCGCCATTGTGTGCGTGCGGGTTGCCCCACTCACATCATCACTCGCACTCGCCCACACACCCACATCAAATATAATCTGTTCACCTTCCATACCAATAACGGATACGGTAGGGAGTGGTTCATTTACCACATGGGGCGTCCGTCGCAATACATCGGTCAGATCACGCACAATAGTTTCGATGTCGATATTGCGTTCGAGCGTAATCCGGATAGTAATCCGACGCAAGCCTGCCCGCGTGTAATTGATGATGGGATTATTGGTGATAACACTACTGGGAATTTCGACGATGATGCCGTCTTCACGCCGCAAAATCGTCATGTGCAACCGTAATGCGGTGACCAAACCACGAATCGCCCCTAATTGCACATCATCGCCAACATGGTATGGGCGATGATAGAGAATCATCACGCCGGCAGCATAATTTTTGATGGTGTCTTGTAAGGCAAAACCAACAATGATGCCAGTAATACCAAGCCCAGCCACAAAACTCGATGCCGCAGTCACCCAACCCGCTTGGGCGAAAGCAATTGCAATCCCCAACACCAAAATAACCGCGTTGCTACTACTTGCAGCCACCGTCGCAATTTCGACGGGCATACCCATCCGCACCACCCCCGTGTGCACCATGGTCCGTACCCGACGCGCCAGCACTACTGTCGCCAACACAATCCCGACCACCAACAATATGGTGGGAATACTCGCAATAATCATCGCAATCGTATTTTGCATGGGTCACTGCTCCACTTAATTAGCCAATACTGTTTTGCCATTTTGTATAGTGTAACATTGCTTACGCATTGTTTGGTAATCGATATCGTTCATTTCCCCTATTTGGTCATGCCAACAAGTGCGTTATTCCTACTTCAACCAATTCCCCCTGCACGTGCATGATAAAAACGCCTGCGCTCCGGCGGTTTTTGAGGGGATTACACAACCATTGCATATCCTGCATAATTCAACAGAACGATGGTATTACGCTGAATAGATAGTCTGTTTTTGGCGAAGGGATGGTAATTGACTATAATAGGGTATGTACCGTGTCGAAGTCGATACAGAAAAAAGGTGTATGCATGCCAGTGGACGATGCAACGTTCCGCAAAACAATGGGAAGTTTTGTTAGTGGAGTCACCGTGGTCACCACGGTCTATGATAATGTACGGTATGGGATGACAGTAAGTTCGTTTTGTTCCCTTTCACTGCAACCACAACTATTACTCGTCTGTCTCAATAGTACCTTGCCAACCTACAACGCCATTCTCAAATCAGGGAAATTTGGCGTGAGCATTTTAGCAGCCCATCAAGCGCATCTCTCACAACGCTTTGCCAGCCGTGACATTGATAAATTTGCCGATGTCGCCTGGAGTAGTGGGGCACTCGGGATGCCATTACTCGATGATTGTTGTACAACAATCGAATGCAATCTCGCTCATGTCTTGCCCGGTGGAGATCATGCCATCATTGTTGGGGCATTAATGCATGCCACAACCAGTGCGCATGAACCGCTCGTGTACGCCCAAGGAGCATATCGACAACTCGTATGAACAGTGAGCGTATCGTGGTATCAGCCACTCACCCAGACCCCGCCGCAATCGCCCACGCGGCGGCGATTATTCGGCGGGGTGGGATTGTTGCGATGCCAACCGAAACCGTCTATGGGCTCGCTGGCGATGCCCGCAATCCTCTGGCTGTGCAAGCGATTTTTGTCGCCAAAGGGCGCCCAGCCAACGACCCACTCATCGTGCATATCGCAGATTATGCCCAGCTCGTGGGGGTGGTCGGGCAATTACCCACCACGTTTGCCTTGCTGAGCGAGGCGTTTTGGCCGGGGCCCTTGACGATGCTCGTCCCCAAACACCCCACACTCGACCCCGCAATCACTGCAGGTCGTGATAGCGTGGCAGTGCGCATGCCGCACCATGCCGCCGCCTTGGCATTGATTCGTGCCAGTGATTGCCCATTGGTGGCCCCGTCGGCGAATTTATTTTCACGCCCGAGCCCCACCAGTGCAGATCATGTGCTCAATGATTTAAATGGACGCATTGATGCAGTGCTCGATGCCGGCAGTACATCCATTGGGGTTGAATCTACGATTATTGACCTCACCTGCACGCCACCGCGCATCCTGCGTCAAGGGGGGGTGCCAGCCGAACAGCTCGCCACCGTGCTCGGTGATGTCACGATACATACCACGGTTATCCGTGATACTGATGCAGCACCGGCGCCCGGTATGTTGCTCAAACATTATTCACCGCAAGCGCCAGTCACTATTTTTCGTGGCACGATACCAGCCATCCAGGCCCACATCATCACCATGGCACAACCAAACCCCACGCTAGCGTGGCTGTGTTATGACGACGATGTTGCGGTGGCACAACAAGCCCAGATTCCGTATGCCTCGCTGGGGGTACGGAGCAATGGCGCGCTCGTGGCTACCCGCTTGTTTGCGGCCATCCGCCAGCTCGATACAAGCACAGTCACTCAGATAGTGACGAGCGAACCACTGGGTGATGGTGTGGCAGCGGCAGTGCGCGATCGCTTGTTCCGGGCGGCTGAAGGACGGATTGTCGTTGTGTCGTTGTAATGCGGAGTTGCCAAACAATCACCGGGTGATAACACAATTACCACAATCATATGCTATACTTTGCAGAATAATTTATACAAGGAGGTACGCATGATGTGGTTGCGGCGACTCCTCGGCGGTGGAAATAGTAATGACAGTCGGGTTTTGCACCTCTATGTAGCGTGCAACCATTGTCATACTCCCGTGCATGTACGAGTTGATGTCTATAACGACCTCACCCTTGAATATGACGACCGCGAACAAGCGGTGGGCTATGTATTACGCAAAGAAATCATGGATGCACGCTGTTTTCGTTTGATGCATGCCGAGATTCTGTTTGATACCACCCGCCGCGAAACATGGCGAACGGTCGAAGGTGGCGTGTTTGTGGACGAATCCGTCTACAATCAGCATATCGCCACCACCCAAAAGTAATTTTTTCCTGTATATGAGGGTGCAATGGACTACCAAAATCCCAATTGGCGCGCCAAAATGCGGATTCGACTCGACGTCAATAACGCATTACAATCAGTAATTGGTGCACATGGCATCGACAGTGCCACCATCGATTCGTTTGTACCACGCGCCCAAGCTGCCATCGCTGATATTGCCAAAAACAGTGCGGCGCTGGGGTGGCCAGAATTGCCAAGCCAAGATGTGAGCGCAATTTTGGCGACAGCTGAACGCGTACGCCACGCCGAAAACTTCGTGGTGCTGGGGATTGGTGGCTCCGCCCTTGGTAACATCGCCGTACAATCTGCCCTCAATCATCCCTTTTATAATGACCAACCTCGGGGCGTACGCACCACCCCACGTTTGTTTGTGATTGATAATTCTGATCCTGATTTGAATGCCGGCTTGCTCGAAACCCTCGACCCTGCCAGTACCGTATTTAATGTCATCAGCAAAAGTGGCACCACCGCCGAAACAATGGCGTCGTTTTTGTCGGTGCGTGAGCATCTCGTGCGCACCCTCGGCCCGCAATCTTTGGCGCAACACATCATTTTGACCACCGATCCTACGGGTGGGTTTTTGCGGCAGATTGGTCAACAAGAAGGCTGGTCGATGCTCGATTTGCCACCCAATGTGGGCGGACGCTTCTCCGTTTTGACCACCGTCGGTTTGGTGTCTGCCGCCGTGACCGGCGTCGACATCAAGGCCTTGCTTGCGGGCGCCGCCTACGGCTACGAACTCGCCAGCAACCCCGATGTGCGCCGCAACCCGGCCGCCTTGGCAGCCATCATCAATCTACTGTGCGCCGATCAAGGCCAAAACATGGTGGTGATGATGCCCTATGCTCACCGTTTACGGCACATGGCCGATTGGTTTGCCCAACTCTGGGCCGAAAGCCTCGGCAAGCGCTATAGCCTCAACGGCGACGTCGTCAACGTGGGCACCACCCCCATCAAAGCCTTGGGCGCCACCGACCAGCATTCACAAGTCCAGCTCTATGTAGAAGGACCATACGACAAATTGGTGAATTTCATTGCCGTTGATGAATACGCCAACACTGTCACCATCCCCACCGCCTACCCCCAACTCGAAGGGGTAGCGTACCTCGGTGGCCACACCTTCAACGAGCTGATTCAAGCCGAACAAAAGGCCACGGCGATTGCCTTGAGTGATGCTGGTCGCCCCAATATCACCCATACACTCCCGGCAATTAATGCCTTCACGTTGGGCCAATTGATAATGCTCTTCGAAATGCAAACAGCAATTGCTGGTGCATTACTCAATATCAACACGTTTGATCAACCAGGGGTTGAAGCAGGCAAAATCGCCACCTATGCGCTATTGGGGCGTACCGGGTTTGACACCCGTCGCAAGGAAATCGAAGCAACGATGTCTCGTCGTTCGCCAGAATGGGAGGTATAACCATATGACCACCAACCATTGCCCACAATGCCAAAGCCCACTCACGTCTGTGGCACTAGCCGCCAATGACCCAGCGATTCCCGCAGAGCAACGCCAAGGATTGGTACTACCTACACCACCCAGCCCGCAACAAAGTGGTGGACTCGGGTGTGTCACACTCCTGTTGAGTTTTTCGCTTGCGGTGGCTGCCTCGGTCATTATCGGCGGCGTTGCCGAACTCACCATCGGTACCAACTTCCCGGCCCAAGGACTCAAAGTAGGTGATGCCGGAATTTATACCGGGATTGCCACGTTTATTGTCGCGATGACTGCCCTTTTTTCGGTATTTGTCTGGCGTCAAGCGCGCAACGATACCATCCTCAAAAAGAAACTGGTGATGTGGCATCAACAAAAACTACGCTACGAAAGCGAATATTACTGCCCGCAGTGTCAATTCCGCGGGTCACTCCCTTTGCCGTCAGACAATAAAGGATAAACGTTATGCCCCACATCGATTTACTCCTTTGCCATGCGACAGTGGTTACCATGGACAAAAACGGCACCATCGTGCATGATGGTGCCGTTGCTGTACACAACGATCTGATTGTCGCCGTGGGCGATAGCACCCAGCTCAGCCACACATACACTGCCACCACTGTGATTGATTGTGAAAACTGCGCCGTCATTCCTGGGCTCATCAATGCCCACGCCCATGTGCCCATGAGCTTACTCCGTGGTATCGCCGCTGATTTGCAGCTCGATGTCTGGTTGTTTGGCTACATGTTCCCTGTCGAAGGGCGCTTTGTCACGCCCCATTTTGTACGCACCGGCACACTGTTGTCGTGCGCCGAAATGATTCGTGGTGGTACTACTACCTTTGTCGACATGTATTTTTATGAAGAAGAAGTCGCCAAAGCCACTGATGAAGCCGGGATGCGGGCGGTGTGTGGCCAATCGGTGATGCGCTTACCCTCACCCGATGCCGCCTCATTCGACGAAGGACTCGAACGTGCTACCCGCTTTATCGATACCTGGCACAACCATCCTCGTATCACGCCTACCATCGCCCCCCATGCCCCCTACACCTGTACCGACGAAATCTATGCGCAGGCGGTGGCATTGTGTGCCAAATACGGCGTGCCATTGGTCACCCATTTGTCTGAAACTGCCCGCGAGGTCGACGAATCGCACATCCAACGCCAAGACACGCCAATAGGTTATGCCAATCGCGTCGGCGCCTTTAGCGTGCCGTGTATTGCGGCGCATTGTGTGCATGCCACCCCCGAAGACATCAAATTACTCGCCGCAATGGGAGTGGGAGTCGCACCATGTCCCACCTCAAACCTCAAATTAGCCAGTGGCGTGGCACCCTATTTGCAATTTTTGCAGGCCGGGGTACGCACCGGGCTCGGTACCGATGGTCCAGCATCCAACGATGACCAAGACATGTTTAGCGAAATCCATTTGGCGGCGCTCTTGCCCAAAGGGCTGAGTGGCGACCCGACGGCCATGCCCGCCCGCACCGCCTTTGCGTTGGCGACATCGTCGGGGGCAAGAGCAATCCATCAAGAAGATCGCATCGGCTCGCTCGAGGTCGGCAAACAAGCCGATATCGTGGTAGTCAGCCTCGATGGCTTGCATTCGACACCCCACTACAGCTATGCCCCCGACGCCATCTATAACCATTTGGTCTATACCAGTCACGCCAGTGATGTGCGCGATGTCATCGTGGCCGGCAAAATGTTGCTCCGCAACCAACAATTACTCACCCTCGACGAGCAGGCCATTCGCCGTGATGCCCGGGCGATTGCCAGTGAAATCAATACCTTTCTGGCCAATCGTGAAGAAAACCTGATAGACAAAGTATTGGCGATTGGGACGATGGCTGCCAGTGAAATTTTTGAAGTCCAAGTCAAAGCCCAAATCAGTAGCGTTGATGTGCGTACGATTTTGGGACGCCTCAATCAGGCACCATTTACGTTTTTACGCCAAAACAGTCGCACCCAATATGACACCTACTTTGTCTGGAACGATCCTAGTTATGGCCGGATTCGCTTCCGCGAAGATGTGCGCCACAATACGGCTGACAAAACATCACCCTACTACACCCTCACCCTGACCGAACCCGCCGTAGAAATCGAGCATACCGCGGCGATCCAGATTAGCCGTGCGCGCTATACGGCCCAAGCCAACCATAGTGAGCGCTTTTATCGCGAATATTTCCAGCCCAATCGCGTGATTACCATCACCAAAGAGCGCTTGCGTACCCATGTCAGCTACCAAGATATGGACTTTGCTATCAACATTGATACGCTCACGACCGGTGCAAATGCGGGACCATTCCTCGAAATCAAAAGCCGCACCTGGAGTCGCCGTGATGCAGCCCGCAAAGCCCAACTCATGAGTGAAATTTTGGCCGTGCTTGGTATCGACCAAAGCCGCCTCATCAAACAAGAATATGTCGAACAAGTATAACTACATCATTGGCCTAACCGGCAATATTGCCTGTGGCAAAAGCACCGTGGTCGCTGAACTGCAGCGCCTCGGTGCCCATGTCATCGACGCCGACCACGTCACCCGACTGCTCCAACAACCAGGCCAATCTGTTTACACCACTATCGTCGCAACGTTTGGGACGCACATCCTCCAACCAGATGGTCAGATTAATCGACGGGCGCTGGGTGAAATTGTCTTTAATGATGTCACCCAACTGCGTGCACTCGAGGCCCTGATTCATCCCGCCGTCCACCACCACATCACACAATGGCTTGCCGATTTGCCCGTCGGGACATACCAAAAACCCGTTGTCGCAGTCATCGACGCCATCAAACTCATCGAATCGGGCTGGCCTGCCATCTGCAACGCAGTGTGGGTGGTGACGGCCGCTCGTGACCTACAAATCGAGCGCTTGTGCCGTACCCGCAACATGAGCCACGCCGAAGCCGTCACCCGCATCGATGCCCAAGCACCCCAAGCAGCTAAAGTCGCCGTGGCGGATGTGGTTATCAGCAATCAGGGTGATATCGCAACGACTTTGCAACAAGTACTGGTGCATTGGCAGGCTATTTTTCCACATCATTAAAAAAAACATCGGCGGCCACGCGTTACCTTGGTTCCACAACTTTTTTGTGGGTAACGCGTGTGGTTTTGGGGAACAGTGACATTCATTGGCCCGCTGTCGGTTTCCAAAAAACACCACATCAGACTTTTTGGAAAGGACTCTCTACCTTGCCAAAACTGATTGACACAATCCGCGGCAACAACGACACAATTGACTGTATTGCGGCAAATTTCGCTGATTGGGATGCCTACGAGTCACGCAAATGGCGTGCCATCCAAGCTTGGAAGGCACGCCATCACGATAATCACGAGTATGCAGATTTTTGTCGAATGGGCGCCAACATGCGCCATGAATATTTAGCGAAGCACAGCCGCACATCGGCTAGGCGATTATTGCCACCATCAACGAATAGCGGCGTAGAGTGCTTCGTGTTGGGCGACGATGCGTTCCCAGCTAAACACATCGGTGAGTGCTTGGCCGTTGCGCGCAAGTCTTAGGCTGACCTCTGGTTCTTGTTGCAAACGAAGTATCGCATTCACGAGTTGTGCTGTCTGTTCGGGCTCAACCAGCAAGGCGTGTTTGCCATCGATTAATTCAGGCAAGGGGTCTTGGCGAATATCAGCCGGTGCGTGGGTAGTAATCACCGGTACGCCATGCGCGAGGGCAGTAATCAAGCTGCCACGGCGATACGAATAGCCGTCCGTAAACGGTAACACGACGGCATCAGCAGCAATTAAGTAAGCCGACACGTCGCTTGCTTCGGTATGTCCCGTCATTATCACCCGCTCTTGCAGATTTTTTTGGGCAATCAGTTGGCGAATCGAGTTGGCATAGGATTGATCTTCAACCCGCTCGCCAATGCCACCGATTAGCACCAAACGCGTGGATGCAGGGAGTTGTTCCATGGCAGCGAGGATGTTTTCAAGCCCTTTGGTATGCGTCAGCAAGCCAAAGTAGGCAAGCAGCATATCGCCTTTTTTGATGTCAAACTGATTCCGCCATATCTCACGATCAAAATTCGCTGGCGGCGCCGGCGTGACATTGGCACCAATCGGGATAAATACGGCGTGTGGATTCCATGGCCCCCGGGAATCACTCATCACGGTATGATAATCGCCGGCATTGGTGAGGATTGCGCCATCGGCATCACGGATAATGCGCTTGGTATACCAGTCACGTAATTTGCCTGCTTTGGGGAAGAGGTAGGGGGGCAATAAATCATGGGCAGTGGTCACCACCCGCAGCCCTTTTTGGCGTTCACGTTTGAGCGCACCGGGCAGGGTGTTGATGGCGATTTTCATTTGATATGCCCCAGTTTGATACTGGATATGCACGATTTCGGGTTGTAGTTTGCTAATTGTTTGGCGTACCGAGGCAATTCCAGCCCCATTCCATACCGGTACCCGCACCGGGTAGACCCGGGCAGCATCACGGTAGGCTTGCCCTTGATTCCCCGTAATCACGGCGACTTCGTGGCCTTGGTGAGCCAACATGGCATTGAGGCGGCGGGTATAATCACCCACGCCCCCAGCCATCGGTGGGTATTCGGCACTAATCATCACGATTCGCATAACCCATCCTCCTTAGACACGCCGACCCAACAACCCATCGGCGAGGGCTTGTAATTCTTGTTGCATCTGTGGATTTGGTGCGCTGATTTGGCTGAGCGCCGCACTCGCTTGGGCATAATGCACTTGCGCCATGGCAGTCACGGCCTCGTGTGCTCCATACTGCGTCATCGCCGCACGGGCGGCATCGACACCAGCATCTTTTCCGGCCGGTAATTGATAGAGTTGATGTAATGCGCCGTCACCGGGTTCACGTGCCAATGTATAAATCACGGGCAGACTCAATTTACGGCGCAGCAAGTCTGCAGCGTCAGGTTTACCTGTTTCGGCGGCAGTGCCCCAAATCCCGAGGATATCGTCTTGCATTTGGAACGATAGACCGAGGTGCAAGCCAAATTGACCGAGCAAGGTTGCATCGTGATCACTCGCACCCGCAGCCAAGGCTCCCAATTCGCCACAGGCAGCGATTAATACTGCGGTTTTGCGTTCGATCATCGCCAGATAGGCGGCTTCGCTGATATGTTGGTTGCCTTCAAAACTAATATCGAGGTATTGACCTTCACAAATCGACAAAATCGTCCGGTCAAATCGGCGCAAAATCTGAAATACCCGCTCGGCAGGCACCCCCACATCGTACATCCGTTGAATTGCCATGTGAGCCAACACAAACATGCCATCACCAGCATTGATGCCTTGCGCCATCCCCCAAATCGACCACAAGGTCGCCCGGCCACGCCGCAGATTGCTGTCATCTTGGATGTCATCATGAATCAACGAAAAGTCATGCAGTAACTGGATTCCCGCCGCAAGCGGCAATACATGTGCCATATTGCCACCCATCATTTGGCAGGCCATGATGGTCATGATTGGGCGTAATAATTTACCAGGATCGGAAAATTCCGTTTGTAATGAGTGATTACGCCAACCCAAATGATATTCTTGCATCCCATAAAAAGAGGCAAGATCAGCACTGTAGGTTGGGAATACTGCCTGCATTTCGGATCGAATCACGCTACGAATATCTTCTGGCATCGCTCACCTCAATGTATATACCGCACATCAAAGATGTAATTCTTGTAATTACTTCGTCATAAAATTCGATTGTTGTCTGCGTCATATGGTAGTACACTACCTGTAGTAAAGTATGTCCTAACTGAGGAGTCCGTTATGGCGCCGAACCTCCGGTTTCGCTTTAGCCCAGCCAAAGATGGCTTGGTGAAGGTGCTCGGGCCACTAGAAACAGATATCATGCAAGTGATTTGGCATGATAAATGTAGCACCGTCAAAAAGGTCCACCGTGCCCTAGCCCTAAATCGTGACATTGCGTATACCACCGTCATGACAACCATGAGTCGGCTTGCCGACAAAGGTGTGCTCAATCGTCAACGTGACGGATTGGCCTATGTGTATGACCCAGCCTTAAGCGAAGAAGACTTTGTCACCATGGTAGTACAACAAGTCCTCGATGGGTTGTTGACCGACTACAGCGAGACCGCTGTTGACTACATGATTGACTTTTTGGTGCGCAACAACCCCCAAGGGTTAGAGCGGCTCCGCCAAGTCATCGACAATCATCACGTCGCGTAACGCCCCAAACGACAAATGCTCACATAAGACCCACGGCATCAGAATGCCGTGGGTCTTATGGTTTCAAACGATGGTGCCCCACAAATCATAATCGGTCGTGGTGGTTACTTTGACATTAACAATCGTGCCAATCGTCCCTTTACCACGGGCAAATACTTGCCCGTCGACTTCTGGTGCATCGCGGAACGATCGCCCTACCAAAATCGGCTTGCCATCTTCATCACTCCCCACACCTTCCACCAACATACTCACCGTACGACCACGCCAGACACGATTGCGCTGTTGTGATACTGTTTGTTGGAGCTGCATGATTTTGTGCCAGCGCCGCTCGATTTGTTTTTGTGGGACCTTGGCATCGAGCGTGGCGGCATGCGTACCTGGTTCGTCACTATAGCGAAACACGCCAACGCGATCGAGGGTCATTTCGGCCAAGAAATCATGCAAGGCATCAAATTCTTCGCGGGTTTCGCCGGGGAATCCCACAATGAACGTCGATCGAATCGCGATATCGGGCATGGCAGCCCGCAAATCGTGGATGATTGTTTTGGTGCGTTCAATGTCGGGTGGGCGCCGCATGCGCCGCAACATCGCAGTATGAGCATGTTGCAACGGCATGTCGAGATATTTGCAAATCTGCGGATATTTCGCCATTGTTTCAATCAAACGCGGCGTAATCCCGTGTGGGTAGGCATACATCAAGCGAATCCAACGATCAGCCGGCACCACGGCACACAGTTGATCGAGCAAATCAGCCAGGCCATCTTTCATGCCCAAATCACGGCCGTAATCGGTGAGGTGTTGCGCCACCAACACGATTTCTTTGACCCCTTTGGCCACCAGCTGACTTGCTTCGCGAACAATTGCTTCGGGGCGTTTGGAACGCATATCGCCTTTGAATGACGGAATGGTACAAAACGAACAGCGCAGATTACAACCATCGGATATTTTGAGGTAGGCTGATGGGCCACTGACAGTACGGTTCATGGCAGCGGTGCGCCAATCAGCATAGTCACCCGGCACCTTGAGGTCGATTGCCGTCGGATCGACTTGTTGCAAATCAATCATCAACGATTTGGGGGCAATGACGCCTGCCGCCGGTGGCATGCCAACGACTTCGCCGATGCGCATCCATTCTCGGGTACCGAGGATGGCATCGACACCGGCTACCGCCCGTACGATTTCGCCATGGCTTTCGGCCATACAACCGGCGGCAATCAGTTTTTGACCCGCATGTTTTTGACCGGCCATTTCGGTCAACACATGAATTGTTTCTTCACGTGCAGACGCAATAAAGCTACAGGTATTGACAATCACCACATCGGCTTGCTTGGCGTCAGCCACCAGCAAATGTCCTTGCGATTCCAAAATACCCGTCATACCTTCGCTGTCGACGGCATTTTTGGGGCAACCGAGGGTTATAACGTGGACCTTCATGTAGTTCGGTCTTCCTAGTATGTCTATTAACGATAATTAGTAAATTGCAACGGCAATGGGAACTCATCGGCACGTTCGCGCAATACGGCAATAATTCCTTGCAAATCGTCGCGACTTTTGCTGGCAACCCGGATTGCTTCGCCTTGGATGCGGCCTTGCACCTTGGGGAATTGGTCTTTGATGAGACGTTGGATTTTTTTGGCGACCTCATCCGACAACCCTTGTTGCAAGGTAATCACCTGTTTAATCCGTCCACCTGCGACTTCGAGGGGGGGATTCATCTTAAAAATCTTGATTGACAAATTCCGTCGCAAGGCCTTGCTCTGCAAGATGTCACGGATTGCCGTCAAATGCATATCAGATTCCGTCGTGATGGTGATTTCTTTGTCGCTTAATTCGATATCCGTGTTGGTATCTTTCAAATCATAGCGTGTTTGCACTTCACGACGCGTCTGATCAATGGTATTGACCATTTCTTGACGGTCAAATTCAGACACCACATCAAAACTACTCTCACTAGCCATCTGATGCTCCTCTGCACAACGACGCGGGGGAACATCGCGCCCCCGCGTGATATTGTATGTAATTCGTGCAACCCATACTGATTGCCTCGACCGACTTAGGGCGGTGGCCACGAAAACGATACCACGTCACCGGGGGTCGTACTCAAACGCTGATCGACGCCATTTACATTCACCGTCACCACATACGCATTACCGGCCCGCACCCATACGGTCCGTTGTGCCGTGTAGCGCAATGATTCACCTGCTTTGAGCACACGTTGGAACACCGATTTATTGTCAACTTTGACATTAATCCATGACCCAGGGTTTTGGCCATCATCGATTTTGATGCCCAACACGATTGGTGCTTCGAGCGTCGGTGTCACTGCGACGGTGGTTGGCGTCGTCAGTTGCACTGGGACTGCGGTTGGTGCGACCGGTGCCGTCGGTTCCTCTGGTAAGGCTGTTGCTGCCACAACGGCGATTGTCGCCGTCGCATCCGTCGCAACCGCATTCGAGTTGTTGGCCGGTACATTCAGGAATTCCACACCCCGGAGCACCAAATACCCCAGCCCTGCGATTGTCAACACCACAAAAAACACCCCAAACAAATTGGGGAGCACTGCGCCACGAATCCGTGGCGCAACCACCGCTGGTCGTATCACGATTGGTTCAGTACGACCACGTTCGTAACGATAGAGTTGAATTAATTCTTCGACTGGGATTTTGAGATAGAGCGCATAGTTGCGGATAAAGCCGCGCGCATACACATCACCTGGCAAGTATTTGTAATCGCCTTCTTCGAGGGCAACCAAATACCGTTGCAGGATTCGTGTTTCTGCAGCAGCTTGTGACAAGCTAATGCCCTGAGATTCGCGGGCCGCTCGTAAGCGGTCACCTAATTCACTCATATCACTTCATCTTCCACGAGACAACAATTCCCACATCATTGGGTTGAAGTATGGTTACACAGCATCATTGATGAGATACGTTGTATTATACGCTAATTCATTACGACGGGCAAAATATCCCTATTGAATCCCTTCAACCCGTGGTAATACAATTCCCCGTTGCCCTTGGTATTTGCCTGATTTATCACGATATGAGGTTTCGCATAGTTCATCGCCTTGGAAAAAGAGGCATTGTGCGATACCTTCGTTGGCATAAATTTTGGCGGGCAAGGGAGTTGAATTACTGATTTCAATCGTCCATTGCCCTTCCCAACCCGGTTCACCCGGCGTGACATTGACAATAATTCCCGCCCGCGCATAGGTTGATTTCCCAATCACCAATACCAGCACATCTGCCGGAATCCGAAAGTATTCCAACGAATGACACAATGCATAACTATTGGGCGGAATAATGCACACATCACCTTTGAAGTGTTGGAAAATCCGATCGTCGATGTTTTTGGGGTCGACAACCGTGTTGTATGGACTGGTACTGAAAATCTTGAACTCATCAGAGACCCGCATGTCATAGCCATAGGACGATAGTCCATACGAAATGACCCCTTCGCGTTTTTGGCGGTCAATAAACGGCTCAATCATGCCATGTTCTAGCGCCATTTGCCGAATCCAACGATCTGCTTTAATCGACATCTCACCCTCGCTTCTAATTATTTTGATTGGCGGACTGGGAGCAACATACGCAACCCATTGGCAACCACCAACAACGTACTTCCTTCGTGACCAATCACCCCATATGTCAAAATCATATCACCCTTAATCGTAAATATCACCAATATGGCAATGACGGCAAAAGCAAAAATAAGATTTTGCAATACCACCGACTGAGCACGTCGTGCCAAATGCAAGGCACTCGCCAACCGGCTTAAATCATCGCGCATCAATACCACATCGGCACTTTCGTGCGCCACATCCGTACCACCCGTACCCATGGCTACACCCAACGCCGCAGTAGCAAGTGCCGGCGCATCATTGATACCGTCACCAATCATTGCCACCGGACCATAGCGCTTCTGCAAATCACGTACTGCTTCGACTTTGTCTTGGGGTAACAATTCGGCACGTACATCATCCAAACCCAAATCTTTGGCCAATGCCCGGGCGACATGTTCGTTATCACCGGTCAACAGTGCCAAACGATACCCACTTGCACGCAAATCACGCAAGGCTTTCTGGGCTTCGGGACGAATCGTGTCGGCAATCGCAATCAACCCCCACACTTCAGCATCAGAGCCAACCGCAATAACCGTATTACCGTTGCGTTGTTGGGCTTGCACTTCAACCATCACGTCAGGGGTCACCATGCCAAACAACATTGGTTTGCCAACCCGTAACCGTTGCCCGTTGACCAACGCAGTGGCACCAGCCGCAACCACCGCCTTGAATTCGGTCGCCTCGGGAATTGCCAACCCACGTTCTTTGGCACTCTGTACCACCGCACGCGCCAATGGATGCTCAGAGGGAAGTTCTACTGCCGCTGCCACCATCAACAACTGTATTTGGTCTGCAGTTAATTCGCCCATTTGATCATCAGGCGGAATTGTTTGTGTGCTTGGGATTGCCATCAACGAATGCAACCGACCAGGACCACCGACGGGAATAATCGCTACTACGCCAGGCCGGCCGGTGGTCAACGTGCCGGTTTTGTCGAACGCCACGACTTTGACCGTCGCTGCTGCTTCGAGTTGACGCCCGCCCTTAAACAGCACGCCGTCACGCGCCGCCCGTGCCAGTGCCGACAGCAGTGCCGCCGGTATCGAAATCACCAAGGCACATGGTGACATTACCACCATCAATGTCATGGCACGGTAGACCGTCACAGACCACTCTTCTTGTAAAAACAAGCGACCACCAACAATTGCCAACAGGGTGACAATCACCACCGCATAGGCATAATAAACGCCAATCACGCGGTCTGTAAAGTCTTGGCTATTGGCTTTTTGTTCACGCGCTTCACGCACCACCGATACAATCCGCGCCAACGTCGATTGTGACGCATCAGCAGTCACTTCGACTTCGAGCGCACCTTGACCATTCAATGTCCCCGCAAACACTTTGGCGCCGTGCGTTTTTTCAACCGGCATTGACTCACCGGTAATCGATGCTTCATTGACCGTCGACGCCCCCGCCCGAATCACTCCGTCAGCGGGGATTTGGGCACCAGGACGTACCAACACCACATCCCCGGGCACGATGGCTTCTACCGAGGTGATGCGTGTTTCGCCGGCAATCAACAACTCGGCTTCACGGGGGGTCATGGCAATCAACGAACGAATCGAGGCGTGGGTACGCCCCATGGCATATGTTTCGAGTGTGCCTGACAATGAAAACAAAAACATCAGCAAAGCGCCTTCGCGCGGCTCACCCATGGCCGCAGCACCTAAGGCAGCGACAATCATCAAGGTGTTGACATCGAATTCGCGTTTTTTGAGTGACTCTATTGAATCAAGCAGGCTATAATAGCCACCAAATCCATAAGCGACAACATACAATGCTGCCGGTATCCAAAACGAAATATTGGCACGATCATCGAGAATCCAGCCCATTGCGGTGGCAATCAAACAGGTAATTGTAAACCGAATCATTTGCGGCAAATCTGCAATTTCTGCTTCTTCGGGGGTAATTTCAGCTTCTACATGCTCAATAACGAGTGCTAAATTTGCATTATCACATATCTGTCGCAACGACACGACATTCACATCACTACGACATTGCACCACCACACCGTGGTCATTTGTGGTCGATTTTACACCAGCCACTCCTGGTAATGCCCGAATTAATTGAAACGTCTCATCTAACATTTTTTCTCCTTCTTATTTTCCTTTTTTATTATACATAATCATTTGTTGTTAGTGTAGTGAAACAAAAAATACGGATGGAACCGTTAAGGTTCCATCCGTATCAAAAAACCAAATACGTTTAGCGTTGCATCAGTGTGACTGATTCTTGCATACGCCAGCACGACACCATGTGGCCATCGCCCATATCAACCAACGGTGGCTCATCGCTTTTGCACTTGTCAATTGCAATGGGACAACGGGTATGGAATCGACAACCACTAGGTGGATTGAAAGGACTTGGCACGTCACCAAAAAGGATGATACGCTTGCGCGTCCGCTCAATTTCGGGATCAGGAATCGGTACTGCGGACAACAATGCTTGCGTATAGGGATGGGTTGGGTTTTTGTAGAGTGCATTACCGTCAGCAATTTCGACGATTTTGCCCAAATACATCACTGCAACACGATCACTGATATGCTTCACAGCCGCCAAACCGTGGGCAATGAACAAATAGGTCAAACCCAATTTGTTTTGCAAATCTTCAAGCAAGTTGAGGATTTGGGCTTGAATCGACACGTCCAACGCCGATACTGGCTCGTCACAGACCACAAACTCTGGTTCCACAGCCAACGCACGGGCAATCCCGATACGTTGGCGTTGACCACCCGAGAACTCGTGGGGGTAACGATTGATGAAGTAGGGATTCAAACCGACCAATGCCAAGAGTTCTTGGACCCGCTCACGCACTGCTTCTTTGCCTTGGCGCAGTTTGTGGACGCGAATTGGCTCGGCGATGATATCACCGACGGTCATACGGGGGTTGAGTGATGCATACGGATCTTGGAAGATCATCTGCACCTTACGACGGGTGCGGCGCATTTCTTCGGCGGGCAATTTGGTTAAATCGACGCCACGGAACATGACCGAACCTTCGGTTGGTTTGTATAACTGAATCAGTGCGCGACCGGTAGTGGATTTGCCACAACCACTTTCGCCCACCAACCCCAGTGTTTCGCCTTCGCGAATGCTAAATGTCAAGCCGTCAACAGCCTTGACATCACCAATCTTGCGACGGAGCACAATGCCCTTGGTCACAGGAAAGTACATTTTTAAGTTACTAACCTCAATGAGGTCTTGAGTTTTGACTGCTGTCATGCCGCTTTCCTCCGTTTGTTTACGTTGCGTCTGCGCCTACATATTCACTACGATACAGCCTCGTTCACCGCTGTCTCAAGCGTGATGTCAAACAGACACGCGGCATTGTGTTTATCGCCCACACTACGGAGTGGTGGTACCTGTGTATCGCATGACCCGGCCTTGAAGTAATCACAACGTGCGCTAAATGCACAAATCTGTGGTAATGTGATCAAATCGGGTGGTAACCCTCGGATCGGCTCTAAGCGCTTCCCTGACACATTATCGAGACGGGGAATCGATTTGAGCAACCCGATGGTATATGGCATACGGGGATTCTTGAAGATGTCGCCAGTGGCGCCTTCTTCAACAACTCGGCCTGCATACATCACCATCACACGATCCGACATACCGGCTACCACACCGAGGTCATGGGTGATGATAATCACGGCCATGCCCAATTCAGATTGGAGCTTTTTGATGAGCTCGAGAATCTGGGCTTGGATGGTCACATCAAGTGCTGTGGTTGGCTCGTCGGCAATCAACAGTTCGGGGTTACACGCAAGTGCCATAGCAATCATTACGCGCTGACGCATCCCACCCGAAAACTGGTGGGGGTATTCGTTAATCCGACGTTCGGATCCCGAAATACCGACCATGTTCAAGAGTTCAATCGTCCGTGCTTGTGCTTCTTTGGCGGATAATTTCAAGTGCAAAACCAACGACTCAACAATTTGTTGACCAATGGTCAACACCGGATTGAGCGATGTCATTGGATCTTGAAAAATCATGGCAATGCGATTGCCACGTAGCTCGCGCATTTTGTCTTCGCTCAGCGTGAGCAAATCCTGGCCATCGAACCAAACCTCACCGCCGGTGATTCGTCCTGGTGGGCTGGGGATGAGTCGCATCAGTGAAAGTGACGTGACACTTTTCCCTGAGCCAGATTCACCCACAATACCAAGCGTTTCACTGCGGTTCACATAAAACGACACGTTGTTGACAGCCTTGACAACGCCGTCTTGTGTTTTGAACTGCGTCTCTAGGTTGCGGACATCTAACAAAGGCGCCATACGCAAACTCCACGTTAATCGTAGATAGGGATATCCTATCGTGATCGCGATATTAAGCCGAGGTCAGGGGTTGATTAAGGAAGACCTTATACTAGATAATTGTAATCGTATATGTTGAATAATGCAAGAGGAAGATTTATGAAGCTTATTATCATCGGTGCCGGTGTGAGTGGACTCGCTGCCGCCTACACAATCAATCAACAAGCCCCCCTCATCGCACTCCACTGCATCGAAAAAAGCCGGGGGTTCGGTGGGCGTGCCGCCACCCGTCGCCGCAATGGCGCTACCTTCGACCATGGTGCCCAGTTTTTTCGCACCAGTGACAGCGACCAACTGGCTTTTTTGACCCAAACACTACCCCACGATCAACTGATTGACATCACCAAACCGGTGGGGGTTTTTGACCAGTACAATCAGATATCCGCCGGTGACCCAGCCCAAAACACCGCCCCCAAATTGGTCTACCGTTCAGGCATGAATTACCTCGCCAAATTACTCGCCCCCCAAGAGCTTACCGTGTCATTACAAACTCGCCTGCACCATGTCGTCAAAACTGCGACCGGCTATGATTGTATCGACGACCAAAACACCGTTATCGCGCATGGGGATGCGCTATTGTTTACGCCGCCAGCACCGCAAACCATTGAGATTTTGCAGGCAAGTCAACTTGACCCCGCCATGATTGCCCACCTCTGTAGCGGCCTCGCCCCTGCCACCTATCGCCCCTGCCTCAGTGTTACTATGGCCTTTGATGGTCGCATTGAATTCCCGTTTTATGCCATGGTGAATAGTGACCGCCAACATCCATTCTCGTGGGTCGCATTCGAACACGACAAAGACCCTAGCCGCGTCCCTGCCGCACAAACCCTCGTCACCATCCAACTTGCTCCCGCTGCCAGCACCGATTGGTGGCAAGCTGATGAAGCAACGCTGATCACCGAACTCATGCCACGCCTCAATCAACTGCTTTCTCGCGCATTACCATCACCACTGTGGCTTGATCGCCAAGGCTGGAAATATGCCCAACCCAATGGCAAAGCCGATCACACCATATTAGAATCATATGAGCAATCAGATGGGTTATACTTCACCGGAGACGCCCTGGCAGGGCTCGGGCGGGTTCATTTGGCCATGGAACATGGCATGAATATCGCCCAACGCATCATTGCGCACCACTAATCGTTTGGGATAATAAGTAATCCTGTTGTACGTGTTGCTGTTTCGTTTTCAAAGAAAGTGATTTGACATGCTAGCAAAAACTTCTTGGCGACCGCTGCTGTGGGGGGTAATTGGCGTCATTATTGTGGCGGTAATTGCACTTATCGTAACCACCCCCAATAATTCTTTGCTCAGTTCATCCCAAAACGGCATCGGTGTATTAATTCCCGTCACCTTTTTGGCCGGCTTATTGAGCTTTTTGTCACCATGCACCTTGCCAATCCTACCAGCCTATTTTGCCTTTACTTTTCAAACCAAAAAAGAACATGTTACGTTGATGTCTATTGCATTTTTTTGTGGACTGGCCACCACCATGGTACTGTTTGGGGCAAGTGCCACGGCCCTGAGTCGTTTTTTGTTTCAGTATTTGTCACTCTTGACCACGCTGGGTGGGGTTTTGATTATTGGCTTTGGCGTGCTCAGTTTCTTCGGGATTGGCTTTAGTGGCATCCAACTCCAAGACCGCCCTGTCCAAGGGGTATTAGGATCGTTTTTATACGGGGCGACCTTTTCGCTTGGCTGGTCCGCCTGTGTCGGCCCAATCCTCGGCGCCCTTTTGACGCTGCTGGCCACCCAAGGGATTGCCGTCCTGCAAGGCGCCTTGCTGGCGTTTGTCTATGCGCTCGGGTTGGGTACGCCGTTGATTATCATCGCATCGTTTTTTAGCAAGCTCGGCACCGGTTCCAAGTTTTGGCAGCTCATCAAAGGGCGAGCCTACTTTGTCACGATTGCCGGACGCGAAATCATGCTCCACACCACCAGTATGGCTAGTGGCGGGTTGTTGATTCTGATGGGATTGTTGTTGGCTTCAGGAAACTTGACGACCATCAGTGAATGGACGCGCCAAACCTCGCTGGCACAATTCACCTTGACGATGGAACAATGGCTGAATAATTTGATTGCGCGTCCGTAGTTTTTTACAATAATCATGACTGAATCGAGGAAGCAATGCGCGATACGGCTCCCCACGCCGCCGGCTGTGTTATTTTCCGCACTACCCCCGACGGGGTGCGCGTTTTGGTAATTTTTGACCAATACGGCCAATGGACGTTCCCCAAAGGGCACCTCGAAGCCGGCGAAACCAGCGCTGTAGCGGCTGTGCGCGAAGTATTCGAAGAAACCGGCATTCACGGTGAATTGGGGGCGCTGGTACAGACGATTTTTTATGATGTGGTCAAAAAAGGGCGTATGCTCCCCAAACAAGTCGATTTTTTTGTGATGCATACTTCCCAAACCACCGTCACGCTCCAAGCCAGCGAAGGGATTAATGATTACCGCTGGGTCGATGCGCCGACGGCCATGGAATTACTCAGCTATGACCAAATGAAAGCGGTGCTTACGGCTGCGTTGGCCGCAACCGCATAACGATGGCCGTCAGGCGTTGCCTGATTAAATCTGCCGCAAACAATACCGGGGTAATACCGAGGAGCCACGCTGCCACCAGGTATATCACCCCGGTTAAACCGGTAATTACGATGACTTGTATAAGTACGTGCGAAATCACTACCACCGTCATCACGGCTTGCACCGTCACCCATGTGACCGCTGCCGCCATCACACACAATACCAGGGTCTGTCCGACGGCCAAGCCGCGTAAATCGAACTGTTGCTGGCACAGCAACGCCATCAGCAGCATGTGGGCAATCCATTGGATTGAATTGGCCATCGCCAGCGTCTCGGCACTCTGGCCAAGCCACGGCATTACCAACCACACCCCTAGCACATAGGCCATGATGGCACCACCTTGCACCAAATTGGGCGCAAGGGTGCGACCACGGGCATAACAGGCAAACAACAAAATCTGATCGATGGCCGCTGCTGGCAACCCAGGAATATAGTACATCAGCGTGTTGGCAACGGCTTGGGTATCAGCCGCACTAAAGGCTTGGCGTTGCAAAATCAGCGCCGTCAGTGGCTCACGAATCAACCACAACACCACGCTGGCCGGCACAATCAAAGCAATCACAACCGTCAAGGCTGTCCCAACGGTACTACGGAACTGGTCGAGTGATTTGCTGTCACTTAAGCGGGCCAGTGACGGCAAAATCGCCGTCGATACGGCCGCAGCCACCAATCCCAACGGGAATTGGATAAGGGTGGTGGCATAGCGCATCGTCGGCAATACTTGGGCCCCAAAGTCGCTGGCATAGCGGCGGTCGATAAGCGTCCCTATTGCCGAAAATCCCATCCCCAGTGCCACAGGTGCATACAGGCGCAACATTTCGCGGATCGACGGGTCGCCCCAATCGGTGCGCCACGTCAATTTGCTATGGCGCAACCCATAATATTGCAAGGCTACCTGCAACGCTGCTCCCAACACCATCCCAATTGCCAAGGCGATAGGACCGAGCCACGGCGCCAATATCACCGCCGCAATAATAATCCCGATATTAAAAATACTGGTGGCGAAGGCGGGCAGTACAAATTGTTGTTGGGACTGGAGCACCGCCGTCATCACCCCAGCCACCACCATGCACGGCACCGCAAACAACATCCAACGCACCATGGTGGTGGTTAATTCTTGCAAATTTGCATCAAACCCGCCAGCCAGCAATTGGACTACTTGGGGTGCCAACCACAATAATGGCAATATGATGCCGCTGACAACGACAATCATGAGGCTGAGTACCCGTGACAGCAAGGCATCACGCACGTCGGGTTGTTGCACCACTCGGCTAAAAACAGGCACAAGCGCCGCACTCAAGGCACCACTCAACAATAAATCATAGACGAGGGTAGGGATGGTGGCAGCGGCGGTGAAAGCGGCTAACTCATTGCCACGACCAAATGTTGCCGCAAAAACCGCCTCACGGATGACTCCGATTAGGCGGCTTGTAATACTCCCAACGGCGATTAACATTGCGGCTAGCGCAATGCGCCGCCCCATTGGGTGTTGCGTTGTCACCATACATCCTTTGTGTTAGGGGAGATACTTGAGCGGGTCAACATATTTACCGTTGATTTTGATGGTCAAATGCAAATGCACTCCCGTAGAAAACCCACCACCTGCAGCGTCGTACGTACTACCCATCAGGCCAATTAAATCGCCCATATCGACAATGTTACCCACTTGCACGACGGGTCTTTTAAGCATGTGCCCATAAATCGATATCACCCCGCCACCATGGTCAATCCGCACACAATACCCAAAACCACTACACCAGCCTGCCTCAAATACGCGACCATAGCGAGCTGCATAAATGGGAGTACCAGCAACATTGGCAAAGTCAACACCATTATGAAACATATACATCGGTACACTGCGCCACCCAAATGGTGAGGTTAATTTCCCTGTTGTTGGCCACGTCCAGCGTGGTGGTGGCCACGGCACATTGGTGGCAGTTGGTAATCCACTCACTAAGCCATCAGACATGCCGAGGAGCGAGCC
>CAISXI010000180.1 GCA_903889425.1 uncultured Roseiflexaceae bacterium
CGCGCGCAGTCACCTGGGCAGAGTCGGTAGCTCCGTTTGTGCCGCGGGCCTGTGAATTTGTGCAACTTCCCTTTGCCCACCCATTGTTTATCATGTATTCTTCGGGTACCACTGGCGCCCCTAAATGTATCGTGCATTCTGCTGGCGGCACGCTGATTCAGCATCGCAAAGAGCACCAGTTGCAGTGTGATATTCGCGCCGACGACCGCGTTTTTTATTTCACCACCTGTGGCTGGATGATGTGGAACTGGCTGGTGTCGGTGTTGGCTGGTGGCGCAACTATCATGCTCTACGACGGCAATCCCAGCATCAACGCCGGCACGATTTTGTTTGATTACATTGATGCTGAGCAGATTACCCTATTTGGCACCTCGGCCAAATGGATAGATGCTTGTGCCAAAATGGGTCTTACACCCATTACCACCCACGTATTGACCAGTGTGCGTACGATGTGTGCCACCGGGTCAGTGCTGGTGCCCGAATCGTTTGATTACGTGTATCAGCACATCAAAGCCGACGTGCAACTGGCTTCGATTTCGGGGGGTACTGATATTATCTCGTGTTTCATGTTGGGCAACCCGTTCGGTCCGGTCTATCGTGGCGAAATCCAAGCGCCCGGGTTGGGTATGGCGGTGGCGGTGTTTGACGACCACGGTGAGCCCATTTATGACCAAAAAGGCGAACTGGTCTGCACCCAGGCTTTTCCCTCCATGCCAATCGGATTTTGGGGTGACCCTGACGGTTCGGTCTATCAGCGGGCCTATTTTGAAAAATATCCCGGTGCGTGGTGTCATGGTGACTGGGTCGAAATGACGGCACACGGGGGAATCATCGTGTATGGCCGTTCTGATGCCACGCTCAATCCTGGTGGCGTGCGGATTGGCACCGCCGAGATTTATGGCCAATTAGCGCACATCGACGCGGTTCTCGAAGGGGTCGTGATTGGTCAGCAGTGGCAAGGCGATGTGCGGGTGGTGTTGTTTGTGCGATTGCGTCCGGGTCTGCTCCTCGACGATACCTTGCGCCAGCAGATTAAATCACGCATCCGCCAGCACACCACGCCCCGGCATGTACCGGCAGTGATTGTCCAAGTCGACGACATCCCCCGTACCAAATCAGGTAAAATCGTCGAGTTGGCGGTGCGGGCGGTAGTGCATGGTGAGCCCGTCAAAAATCGCGAGGCCTTGGCGAATCCCGAATCCTTGGAGCAATTCGTCGACCGCGTGTAAATGGTGGTTGCTCATTGTCTCGCACAGAGGACGCAGAGGACACAGAGACATTGTGTATATAGCGGTGGCCGATTGATGTCGATCTATGCGAGATGCCCTGTGTCTCACGCGGAATCTCGCACAGAGGGCGCAGAGGACACAGAGACATTGTGTATATGGCGGTGGCCGATTGATGGCGATCTATACGAGATGCCCTGTGTCTCACGCGGAATCTCGCACAGAGGGCGCAGAGGACACAGAGACATTGTGTATATGGCGGTGGCCGATTGATGTCGATCTATGCGAGATGCCCTGTGTCTCACGCGGAATCTCGCACAGAGGACGCAGAGGACACAGAGACATTGTGTATATGGCGGTGGCCGATTGATGTCGATCTATGCGAGATGCCCTGTGTCTCACGCGGAATCTCACACAGAGGCGGCAGAGGCATACTGCATTTTCAATTTTTAATTTTCTCTGCTGGGAGATTCCACGCTACGGTTGCCGTGGCAACCGGCATGGAATGACGCTAGGGTGGGGGGCTTCCTCCTTCCGACTTGACGCTTGCTACGTCACATGTCGTCGTTGTATGGCGACCTGTAAAATCAATATTTTTTCTGTGCAAAATATAAATAGTAAAAGTTGATTTTACTGTATTTAATGAGTTATATGAAGTTAATTGTTTTCATGATTTTATCAGAAAAAAAGAAAATTATGAGCGTATAATTTAGGCGAGTCAATTAAGTATGACTCAATGGAAATGAGAGGTGTACCATGACGGTCCCAATTAAAAAAGTGCTCGCCTGTGTGGATGGTTCGGCATACCTCGATAGTGTGTGTCAGCATGCGCGTTGGGCGGCAATGATGCAACAAGCGCCGGTACATGTGTTGCATGTGCAAACCCCTTTTCAACAATGGATATCCCCATCGAATTACCCCAACACCATGGGCGCACCGGTGCCTGGCGAGTTGTTTGAGCAGTTTAATCAACTCGAACAAGATCATGCCAAGCTCGAAAAACAGCGCGGGGCCTTTGTCATCCAACGGGCTGAAACCCTATTGGCTGATGCCAATGTGCCCATTGAAACGACGCAAGTTATTGGTGAATTAGTCGATGCCGTCAGTATCTATGCAGATGTAACCAGCATGGTGGTGATTGGCAAACGGGGCGAAGATGTGCATGATGCGCACAAATATCTTGGGGCCAATCTCGAGCTAGTCGTGCGCGCCACCCATGGATCGGTACTCGTGTGTGCACCACAATACACCCCAATTACCCGAATCGCCATTGCCTACGACGGCAGTGCCAATTCGTATAAAGCACTCGAGTATGTCATCAAGCATCCGCTGTTTGCTGATGTCGAATGTCATTTGGTGGGTGTAAGCACCGAAAGCGAGCGTGATGCGCTCCAACTCGAAAAAGCTGCCGGCATATTACGCCAGACTCACCATAACGTGCAGGTCTATCATACTGATGGTTTTGTCGAAGATGTGTTGCGTGAATACATTGGCTCTCACGACATTCATCTGTTGCTGATGGGCGCATATAGCCACTCGACGTTGCGGAGTATGTTTATCGGTAGTACGACCAATGCTATGTTGCAGTCGTGTCCGGTGTCGGTATTGTTGTTCCATTAATCAAAACAGTCAAACCGCGCCGGTGGTAATTGCCACTGGTGCGGTTTTTTTGTGGTGTTTATCATGACCCAAACAATACATCTTTGCGTAACATACTACTTGTGTTGCGCGATATCGTGAGTGTTTTTTGAATTTTGGTCATTTCGTTATTAACGTTGTCTATTTGGGTGTATTGACTTATTTGCTTCTAACCACTAATTTTATTCGTTGATGCGAAGGGCTCCCCAGTAATCTATTTTAGTTTCACTGTCGCTGTCGGTGTTTGGGTGCGGGTTAGGGTGCGGGTGGATGTTTTTGTCAATGTGGGTGTTTGTGTACGGGTGTTAGTACGGGTGTTGGTATTTGTTCTGGTGTTGGTGGGTGTCGGAGTATTGGTAGTAGTGCGTGTGCGTGAACTCGAAGCCGTAGGTGTGGCCGTCCGGGTATTTGTTCTGGTGTTGGTATTTGTTCTGGTGTTAGTATTTGTTCTGGTATTGGTGGGTGTCGGTGTATTCGTTGTGGTCCGTGTTGGTGAGTTTGTAACAGTAGGAGTTGCAGTCCGGGTATTGGTGCGGGTATTGGTTTGGGTGTTGGTACGAGTACTGGTACGGGTATTGGTTGATGTCTTGGTTGCAGTGCTGGTATTTGTGGTTGTAGCTGTTGGGCTATTGGTATTGGTAGGTGTCGGGGTAATCGAATTCGTGGGTGTTGACGTATTACTCGATGTGGGCGTTCGTGTCGCGGTAGGGGTATTGGTTGATGTCTTGGTTGCAGTACTGGTATTTGTGGTTGTTGCCGTATTGGTGGGAGTGGTGGTATTGGTAGGAGTCGTGGTAGCAGTGCTCGTTGTTGTTGGTGTATAGGTTGCGGTATTGGTATTCGTTGTTGTTGGTGTATAGGTTGCGGTATTTGTTGGGGTACTCGTTTTGCTGGGAGTAGCGGTATTGGGGCGGGCAGTTGGAATGGTGGTTCCATAGTCAAACGAAGGATAGTTCCCCTGGATACTCATACAATAGATCGGGTAATTCGTATTGAATTGCGTGTTCATGGGCGAATTCGCTGATTGTGATGGCGCAACCCCGACCAGATTCGGCAAATTAAACGTCGTGGTGCCATCTCCACCAAATTTGGTGCCAAGTAAGGAAAAAAGCGCTTGATTTTGGCTGATTGGGAGTGATTGACCAGCGCACTGCATCCAATATTTTGGGGTGAAATTATACGCAAATAGACTAACAGAGCCGATTAGTTGGTCAATTATACGTGGTTGGGTTATTTTGGCATGGAGTGTCTGGGGAATCCCCAGCAGCGCCAGCCCTTTGGTGAGTGCGGCCAGTTTATACAAAAAAGAACGTCGTGAAATCGTCATGTAGTCAAGCCGTTTCTTATGGTCGTGACGGAAAATATCCATTGTATGCAATGATATA
>CAISXI010000181.1 GCA_903889425.1 uncultured Roseiflexaceae bacterium
ACAAGCCATATTCAACCAGATTACCCTGTGCGAGTGCGGTACTCCCGGCGTAGGCGATGTGACGGAGTGGCTCGAGTAATTGTTGGGCAATGGGGGTTGCCTGGAAGCGGGCAATGACTTGTTGGTGGATAGCGGATGAAATATGTGGTTTGCCCAAATACAATAACACCATTTGCTGATTGAGTTGGGCGATGGTGTTATCAGTGAGCGCGATCTGGCTGACGGTTGCGGTGGGGTAGGCCGTCATAGTGATATCGTTGCAGCCACCGTAGGCAGCCCCGATTTGGTCTTGGATGCCCGATTGCAATCCCAGCCGATCGGTTTCGAGTTGGTGAGCGCGGCGTGCCAAGGTCGTTGAATCTGATGCTACGCCATGGCAGGCCGACAATGCCGCAAGCAACGCGACGGCCACAGCGGCACTAGTGCCAGTGGCACAACCGGGAGGCAACTGGGCTGCGACGCGAATGTGGACATGGTACCCGGGAGGTGGCGGGATTTCGGCGATGGCCGCCCGGAGCAACGGATGTGCATCCAGCTGATCGGGGTAGCGGAGTGTCTGGCCATAATTGACGGCTTCGACGGTTATCGTGGCGCTATCGCTTGAGGGGGTTGTGGTTATTTGTACAGTGACGCCGGGGGCGACGGCGAGGCTACAAATCCGGCCATGCCCGGCAAACCACGTATCGGTCCAGCCACCGAGGTCGCAGATCCGCACCGGGGCATGGGCGGTGATTGTGTGATGAGGCAACACCATGAGAATATCCTGTTGGGTAAGATGTGTCCATATCATACCAGAAGTAGGGGCGAATCATGCCGGCGAATTCATTCGCCGCTACTCGCCCGTAGGCATGAGGAATGGGGCGTGGAGGACGAATGACGTAGGGGCGAATCATGCCGGCGAATTCTCTGCGTCCTCCACATCCTCTGTGCGAGATAATAAAAAACGGGACAAGGTTGCCCTTGCCCCGTCTACGCACACAAAAGTTATTCGAGGACGGGTTCAATGTCGCGGTTGGTTTTGCGTAACGGCACTTCGGGTAACAAAAAGATGATCAGCAAAAACGAAATAACCACCAACCAAATTGCATCGTTATAGATCTGGGTAATGCTCCGGGCAAACGCGCGTTTGATTGCAAGCCCAATGTCTGTGGCGGTGCTGCGGGCTTGTTTGATGGCCGTCTCACGAGCGGTAGTGAACCCGTCGAGGACTTTGGGCAATGCTGCCACGGTTAATGCACCACTCGCAATCCCTTGTTTGAGTTCATCGGGTACCAACGGGTTGGCTGCAATGGCGGCTTTGGCGGCGGGGTCGCCGTCGCGCACCGCTGCGGTGATTTGGGTGGTGAGTGCATCAAATTGTGCATTGACGCCGTTAATCATTGTACCTTCGATAGACTGATTGCCTGTGACATCGGCACTAAGCGAATTACGCAACTTGGCGCTATCGAATTGTTGTTGGGAGGCGGCTGGCATTGTGTCCAAAATAGGTTTCATTTCGACTTTGATTTGAGCCGTCAAGGTCGTGGTCAAAATTACCCCAAAAATCGCCGCGCCGGTGGCCTGGCCAAGTTGTTGGAAGAACTGGCGATTGGCGACGGCGGTGCCCATATAGGCAAACGGCACGGCGTTTTGCATGGCCAAATTCAACAATGGGATGGTGGGTCCGAGGCCAAGTCCGAGGATTAACATGCGCCAGACCACGTCGCGACTTTTGCTGTCGACGTTGAGTTGGGTCATAAAGTAGAAGCCGAGTAACATCGTTGCAAAGCCAAACAATATGAACGGTTTGTATCGTCCGGTGCGGGCAACTAATTGCGATGACACGATGCTCCCAACCACGAAGCTAAGCATGAGTGGGATTTGGGCGGTGCCTGCTTCAGTAGCACTCACACCCGACACATTGACTAGAAACAACGATAAGAACAAAAACGCACCAAAGAACGCTGCACCATTGAGGAACGACGTAATCATCGTGACGCTGAAAACCTGGTCTTTAAAGAGCGAGAGTTTGATGATGGGCGAGTCAGCCTGGGTTTCGGCATAGATAAACAACGCCCCAAAGATGGCGGCCATCGCAAATAACCCTAGAATCAACGGTGAATCCCAGGAATGTGCTTCTTTGTCGAGCGTCAATGCCAACAACAACGGAACAACGGATAACACCAGTGTTCCCGCGCCTGCCCAGTCGATGGCGGCTTTGATGCCACTTGCGAGGGTAGGCATGGTGCGCAGAATAAAGAAGAACGCGAGAATGCCAACGGGTATATTGACATAAAAAACCCAACGCCAGCTGAGACTATCAGTTAAATAGCCACCAAGGAACGGGCCAATGATACTCGACAAACCAAAAATTGCGCCAAACAGCCCCATGTAGCGCGGTCGTTCGGCTGGCGAGAACAGGTCGGCCGGTATGGCAAAGGCGGTAGAGGTGAGTGCGGCAGCACCGAGACCTTGCAATACGCGAAAGCCGATGAGCTGGAAGATATCTTGTGAGATACCACACAGAATCGATCCCAGCAAAAACACGCCGATTCCTGACAACAACACTATCCGGCGCCCAAACAAGTCGGATAATTTACCATAAATCGGTACCATAGTGGTACTCGCGAGTAGATAGGCTGTCGATGTCCACGCCACATAATCGAGGCCTTGCAAATCTTTGATGATGGCAGGCATGGCCGTTGACACAATGGTTTGGTCGAGGGCTGACAAGAACAATCCGAGCATCACACCCACCAAAATAATTATTTTGGTGCGATGCGGGAGTGTTTCCGCGTAGTCAATACGCTCGTGTGGGGGGTGGCTCACAATGAATCCTTCGATAAGTACGGTATCATGAGGTGCATTGTAGCGCATAATTGTTCAATGATATGTGGGGGGGTGTTTTGTAACAGTGATGACATGCGGCGCAAGCGGATTTTTTTCATGCGCGAAATCATATGCGCACCTTGGTCGGTCAACCAGATCCGCCGAATCCGGCGGTCATAGTCGTCATCTTGACGCATCACAAAGCGATCAATCTCGAGCCGGTCAATCAGTTGACTCGCGCTACCAATTGACAACTTTAACCGCGCAGCGACGGTGGTAATCGTCATCCCTTCGCTAACATCCAGCAAATGAAGCACCGCAAACCGTGACATTGACATGTCGTGATCTTGGAGTGCCTCGAGGACATCGGCAATGACGGTCATCGTAATGTGACTCATTGCATCATTGACCTGGCTGATGTGGACATCGGATTGAACAGCATTTGCCATCGTAGTGGTGCGCCTTTCGTTTCGTGAAGTAGTCGTTGTTCCGTGATAAATTCCTGAGTTCTGTGTGAAATTACAGGAAATACGTAACTACTGTAAACGACGTACGACCCGGTCATTTTGTTCAATCGAATTTGGACGAACCACATAACCTGTGTAATTGAATTATTGGGACTGATGATAGAACGAAAATAAGCGAACAATTATCAACGGCAAAAATATACAGCGAATGAATAAAAAACTAGTACAAAAAACAGATATCGTTAAGTA
>CAISXI010000182.1 GCA_903889425.1 uncultured Roseiflexaceae bacterium
AACCACGGCACTGACGTGGGGATTGCTGGTCACTGACAGCATAAAGTCGCGCTGTAACCCGCTGACCACTCGGATGGTCTGAGTGGCGTCGGTTTGGGTGGTGGCGGTGGCAGTGCCGGTGCTGACCAACGTATAGTCATTGGGAATCGTGGTGGTCACGTCGTACATGGCCACGGGGCTGGTGACAAGGTCGCCGTTACTATCGGGGATCGCCAAATCCCATGCCCCAGCTTGGGTATTGGCGAGTAGTGGGTAGGCCGTGGGCAATGAGATGCTCTGCCCATCAAAATACAACGTACCAAATAAATCTGCACCACCTTCGTTTGGTACGGTAGTAACAAAATCTAGTGTGACCGTGGTCGTCGCATCAATGGCGATCGGTGCCGGGAAATCGAGGCGCGCAATATAGCGGTCAGCTTCGTATTGCACCAGCGCCGCCACACCATTAATATGCGCCGTGCTAATACTCAAATCGCCCCCCATATCGGGGAGGTTGGGATAAAGGCGAAAGTATAAACGATCGAGTGCCGCCCCACTGTGATTGACAAATGTCAGCGTTTGCTGCGCTTGCCACGTTAATCCTTGGGGGTCGATAGTGCCACTGATTTGATAAAAAGGGACGTCGCGGTGGGCGTCGATATCACCAATAGTGCTTTCGTGCATGGCAAGTCGTTGTTCATCACGGGGATCTGTGGTAGTGGTCTCTGACCCTTTGAGCGGTGCTACCGGCGATGGGTCTGATGTGATTGCTGCAGAATTGCTCCCACAGGCAGTAATGAACAGGGTAATTGCTACCAGTGCCAATAGCCGGGAAAATAAAGAGCGATGCATGAATTTCATTGCTTTCTATGATAAAAATAACGCAGGGTATAGACTATTTTATACGAAATGTTGTTCCCATTGAATATGCGCAAACACACGATGCAGTGCCGAGGCATGCGCTCGACATTGTGTCGTGATTTGTACTGCCCCAAATACTATTGGCCTAACACCCATTGGTTATAGAGTGGCTGAATGTCGCAATTGCAGGCTGATTGCACTGCCCCCACAAATGCCGTGCCGTCCACTACTTTGTAGCGATGAGCAGCGTAATAATCACGCATCGCTTGGGCAAACACCTCTGGCCCCACTTGGGCGCGCACTGCATCGAGATAGAGGGCGGCTTTGGCGTAGGCTAGTACGTTGTAGCTAGACAACGTAAATTCCCGCATATGTTGCTCAATTGGACCATCGCTATTGCGGGCCTGGAGTTTGGCGTATTGATTGACAAAGCCGGTGCGTTCGATGGTGGCGGCCGATGCCCCCCAGATTTTTTCGCGGTACAACACTTGGGCATAGGTGGCAAAACTCTCGTCGACCCAGGCATGTGTTTGCACATCGTTGCCGATGACGTTGTAGAACCATTGATGCGCAACTTCGTGGGCCACAATACTCTCAAAAAACCATGCTTTGTTGAACAAGCGTTGTTCAAACAAGAGTAACCCGGGGTATTCGACCCCATAAAACGTCCCTGCATCAACCGCTACCATGTCGAGCTCGTTGTAGGGGTATTGACCAAACATGCCGTTATAGAGGTGCACCGCTTGGCGGGCAAATTTGAGTGCCAAGTGCCCACCGCGCAGATTGCCATTGGGGTAATAGACATTGATGGTGGTGCCGTCGACCGTCGTACTGACGCGTGCAAGCGTGGTGGCGACCACCATGAAATCACGTTGGAGCCCGCTCACCACATGGATTTGTTGATTCGTGGCGGTGCGGGTGCTACTGGTGGCGGTACCCGTCGTGACGATGCTGTATCCCAGCGGTGCGGTAATTGTGACGTCATATACGGCGACGGGGCTATTGACTAAGTCCCCTTTGGTGTCGGGGATTTCGATTTCCCAGATACCCGCCGGATTATTGGCCAGCATGGGATACGCTGAGGCCAGTGCCAAGTTTTGACTGTCGTGATTAAACGCCCCATACAAGGTTTGCCCGACGTTATCAGGGACGGTGGTGACGAAATCAAGTATCGTGGTGATTTGACTGCCGCTCGCAAGTGGGGTGACCAAATCAAGTCGGGCGAGGTAGCGGTTGGCCTCGTATTGGACGGGGACGATGACTCCCGCCACACTCGCCGCCGTAATCGTCAAATCGCCACCCAAATCGGGCAAATTAGGGAATAGTCGGAAGTAAAGCGTGTCGAGGGTGACGCCACTTTGATTGGTATAGGTCAGGGTTTGTTGCCCTTGCCACGTACGCGCCACCGGGTCGATGGTGCTGATAATCTGATAACGCGATACGTTTGGATGACGTGCAATATCGTCACGGGCACTGCTATGCATCGCCGCCCGTTGGTCTGACTGCACCTCGGTGGTGAGTGTCGCTACCGTTTGGGCGTGACTCATGACCGGTATGCCACAGAGCAGACCAATAACCAGCCACATCCAGCGTAATTTCACCACGGCTAACCTCCATAGATGCCATTGAATAGTAATGTCACTAATAATACTACACTACTTAGTAAAATTATGCCAGCATAGACATAAGTCAACCAATTGGCATATGCAGTGGGCTGACTAGGAATTTCTTCAGGCTTCGTGCTGGGAGCTGCATATATTCGATAGGCGGTATACCAAAGGACAAAAATGCTCAGGGGCAGGCTATAGAGTAATACGGGTAATGCGTTATATACGGTGGGGATACCAAACATAATCCCGTAACCATCCATGTTGAGACTACTATCAACGGCAATATAGGCCAAGTAACTGACCACTCCGAGGGCGCTGATTGATGCAATCAATTCGGCCCAATGGAGTTGTTGCACCATTGGTGGTGTGTAGATGCCCCGCACGGTTTTGTAGAGCATTTTGAGGGGACGAATGACAAACACACTTGATAACAAACAACTCACGGCGATAATCAAATACAACCATGGCATTACGACGGGGGAGAGTTGCATGATTTGGGAGATGAATGATCCTTGGCGCAGGGTCTGACTAGTGGCAAACGTCGCTTTTTGGTTGATATCACAAATTGCAGTGAGCTCGGTCCAATTGCGTTGTGGTTTATCCAAAAAGGC
>CAISXI010000183.1 GCA_903889425.1 uncultured Roseiflexaceae bacterium
ACGCCGTGTATTGTGCGGCGCCGCGCAATGCCAACACCTTGGTGATGGCAGCCGTCAACGTGGTCTTGCCATGGTCGACGTGACCGATGGTGCCGACGTTGATGTGTGGCTTGTTACGCTCAAACTTCTGCTTACCCATGATGTGTATATTCTCCATGAACACGAATGCAGCGTAAGGCGCTGTTGCCCCCGCCGCAAGATCCCAATAAGATGGTGGAGCCCAAGATGGGGATTGAACCCATGACCTCGTCTTTACCAAAGACGTGCTCTACCACTGAGCCACTTGGGCACACCTGTTACCAACTATCACATACGTGGCCAAACGTATGTAACTGAGTGGTGGTGGGCCGAGCTGGATTCGAACCAGCGAAGGCGTAAGCCAGCAGATTTACAGTCTGCCCCGGTTGGCCACTTCGGTACCGACCCACATGCGTCCTTTCAGACAACGAGGTGTATTATACGGGGCGAAAGGAGAGATGTCAAACGGAATTTGGGACTATTTTTGATTGTGCGCAAAAAAGAGAAAATGTCATAGAGATATTGTTGACAAATAACAATAATTTTTTTGATTGTACTGCATTAAAATCTATTTTGAGATTGACAATACTTCGTCGACACCACGTAAGTGCCAAATCGGATTGGGGTAGCTACTGCGCAAAATCAAGCGGGCTGGGCGGATTAAATGTGAGTCAGCAATAATTCCCGATTTGAGCCGACTGACCGAGCCACCCCGAGCCCGTACCACGGCACACGCAAAGGCAAAGCGATTGATGGCTGTCGCTCCTACCAAATGCAGGGGACCACGATGATTTTGGCCAATCAACACGAGTAACGCATGGGCTAATTCATCCACAAGTACGGGACAGCGCCATTCATCACGAAAAAACGTTGCCTCGCGCACCCCGCTGGCCGCATCGATGGCAAATTGTTCGTGGGCACTGGGGGACTGTGTGGGAGTACTATAGAGCAACGACGTGCGTACAATGCTCGCTTCGGGGTGTGATTGCGCCACACCAGCCTCTGCGACGGCTTTCGCGGCGCCATAGGCGGTAATCGGGTCGGGCATGTCGATTTCGTCGTATTCGCTGGCTGTGCCCGCAAAAACCATGTCACTCGAAATATGGATGTGACGGGCATTGGCATTGGCAGCTGCAGCTGCGGCTTCGATGGCGCCGAGCACGGTGATATTGTGTAGATCAGGGCCAGACTGCACGTAGGCCGTATGAATCACGGCATCGGGGCGAAAGGCGGCAACGGCCGCCAACAATTGTCCGCGGTGCCGCAAATCGACCACATCGGCATCACGGTACCCCTGTGCTTGGTGCACACATCCGCGCACCTGCCAACCATTGCTGGTGGCAATGCGGGCGATATGCCCCCCTAAATAGCCCGAAATACCGGTGATGTAGAGCCGCATGACCGTCACTTTCTGATGAAATTGCATATCCAGTGTGATTTTTAAAAAATATATGCCGCCCGCCATGTTTTTGATGCCAGAGCGGTTATCACGGCATGAAATGCGGGTTAGCCAGCAAAAATTCTACGGCGTGTTGGGCCGCTTGAATGCGGGCCACGGGCTGGCTATTGCCTTGACCACTCCCAAGTACGTGGGTGCCGACCATTATTTCAACTTCAAACACCCGTTGGTGCTCGGGACCATTCACCGACACGGTGCGGTAGATCGGCGTAATGTTGTAGCGTTGCTGGCTGAGCTCTTGGACATGACTGCGCACATCGGTGGGCGTGCCACTAGCGCGTAGTACTTCGACGTGCGGTTGAAAGTGGCGCAACAGAAATTCGGTCACCACTGCTAACCCTTGGTCGAGGTAAATAACCGCCACGAGGGATTCAAATAAATCGGCGAGGAAGGTGGTGCGCTGGCGGGCACCGGCGTGTTCTTCGCCTTTGCTGATGATGGCATAATCGCCGAGTTCGTAGTGGCGCGCGATGGTGGCGAGGTTTTCGGTACGAATCAAGGCGCTACGCAAGCGGGTCATGGCGCCCTCGTCGGATTGAGGGAAGGCGTGATAGACCAATTGCGTGGCCACCATCGCCACCACCGCATCACCGAGGAATTCGAGGCGCTGGGTGTCGGCATGCAACAGTGCTTCTGCGCCATGCTCGTAGCGGTACGACTGATGCATCAGCGCACTGCGCAACAACGCCATGTCGGTGATAGTGACGCCGAGTTGTTGGGGCAGTGCGCTGAGGGGACGTAGCATTGTTTAGGCATCCCAACGGCGTAACGCCAATGACACGTTGTGGCCACCAAAGCCAAACGAGTTGCTGACGGCGATGTCGATTTTGCCTGGGCGGGCCTGGTTGGGCACATAATCGAGATCACATTCGGGGTCGGGCGTATGTAGATTGATGGTGGCTGGTAACAGTTGGTTGTTGATGGCCAGCACACAAATCACCGCTTCGATAGCGCCAGCGGCGCCCACGAGGTGCCCCATCTGTGATTTCGAAGAGCTGACGGCTAATTTGTAGGCATGATGCCAAAGACACTTTTGATGGCTTGGGTTTCGGCGATATCACCGGCATGGGTACTCGTCCCGTGAGCATTGACATAATCAACATCGCTCGGGGCAATACCGGCGGTTTTGAGGGCCATTTTGATGGCGCGGCCGGCACCTTCACCGCCGGGGGCGGGTGAGGTAATGTGGTAGGCGTCAGCAGACAAGCCATATCCAATCAGCTCGGCATAGATAGTGGCACCGCGGCTGATGGCCGACTCGAGCTCTTCGAGCACTACGACGGCGCCTCCTTCGGCGAGCACAAAGCCGTCGCGGCTTACATCGAAGGGCCGTGAGGCGGTTTCGGGGGAATCATTGCGGGTCGACACGGCTTTGTTGGCATTGAAGCCGGCGATGCCGATGGGAGTAATGACGGCCTCGCTGCCACCAGCAATCATGATGGTGGCAGCGCCGCGGCGGATGAGCTCGGCGGCTTCGCCGATGGCATGCGCCGAGGTCGCACAGGCTGAGGTTGGACAAAAATTGGGGCCTTTGAAGCCATGCATCATCGATACTTGGCCAGAGGCCATATTGGTAATCATGGCGGGTACCATGAAGGGACTGACACGGTTGGGGCCTTTGTCACGCAGGATGTAGAGATTCTCGGCGAGGGTGGCCAAACCACCCATACCACTGCCAATCACGACGCCGATTTCTTCGGCGGTTTCGGGCGTGGCAACCACACCGGCCATGCGGATGGCTTCGTTGGCGGCGGCGATAGCAAAATGAATGAACCGGTCGTTGCGCCGTACGTCCTTGCGATCCATGTAGTTGGCTGGATCGAAATTTTTGACTTCGCCACCAAACCGGGTCTCGAGGTTGCTCACATCACATTGGGTGATTGGCCCGACACCGCTTTTGGCTGTGCGGATTCCTTCCCATAGGCTGGGAACATCCAAGCCTAATGGGCTTACCGCCCCCATGCCCGTGACAACAACGCGACGTTGCTTCATGATCGCAATTCTCCTCACATGTAACCATTCCCCGAAAGGCATTCATGGCGTATGATACCATATGAGTACAATCTCTGTGCTTAACGCATGAAAATTATTTGTGTAATTGCGTATTTCTGCTTTGTGGTGCGGTGCTGATACGGCGTCATTGGGGTTGGCGTCGCACGGTGGGATTGGATACGAGTACGCACCCAATGATTGTTTGGGCGCTTTAGTGGTAGCGTTTTCAACTAACGGAAAATAGATATGTATGTAATTGGGACGGCAGGACATGTCGATCATGGCAAAACGACGTTGGTGCAGGCGCTGACGGGGATAAACCCCGACCGCTTACAAGAAGAACAACGACGGGGCATGACCATCGAGCTGGGATTTGCATGGCTGACGTTGCCGTCAGGGCGCGAGGTGAGTCTAGTTGATGTGCCGGGGCATGAGCGCTTTATCAAGCATATGTTGGCGGGGGTAGGGGGCTTTGACGGGGCGCTGTTGGTGATTGCTGCCGATGAATCGGTGATGCCACAAACCCGCGAGCACCTAGCGATTATTGATTTGCTTGACATACGCCATGGGCTGGTGGTGGTCACCAAAGCCGACATGGTTGATCCGGC
>CAISXI010000184.1 GCA_903889425.1 uncultured Roseiflexaceae bacterium
GTGTCACGGGCGCCAATCCGATTGCCTTCCATGAAGCGGCAGCCACTGCTGATGCCGCCATTGCTCCTGCTGGCCCACGTCGCCCGCAACCGCAACCTCGCCCGACCCGTGTCCCCCCCGCTCCACAGGTCCAGGCCATCCGCATTCAATGTGGTGTTGGCCAAGTCAACAACGTCGACCCCATCGTAATGCCTGGGATGCCCGCCATGAGCCATTATCATCAATTCTTTGGCAACCGCAGCACCAACGAAAGAACCACCATTGCCTCGTTGCTGGCCAACCGTGCCACTACGTGTAGCAACCGTGCCGATTCATCGGCTTATTGGGTTCCTCAGCTCTGGCAAGGGAGCACTGCCATCGCCCCACGGAGCATTACGGTGTTATATGCCAAAACAGTGACGCAACGCGTAGTAGCCCACCCCGCTGGTTTAAAGTTAATTGCCGGGGATTCGAAAGCCGTTGAAGCCCAAGATTTGTCGATTGTCTCATGGTATTGTGGCAACAACGTCCAAAACGCCTCCGCTACCCCACAAGCCTGTGCCCGCAACCAAGATTTGGTCGGTTTGATTCGCTTCCCTGAATGTTGGAACGGCAAAAACCTTGATTCGGCCGACCACAAGAGTCATGTAACCTACGCGGTCAATGGGGTTTGTGCCGTCGGTACGGTAGCCTTGCCCCAACTCCAATTGCATTTGCGTTACCCAGCCCAAGCCAATGTAAGCACCTTGGCACTGGCGTCTGGTTCGATCTACTCGATGCACGCCGACTTCATGAATGGCTGGAACCAACGCGCCTTCGTCAACCAAGTGGCTCAACGATTACGCTAATCACGTACGCGACCAAGACGCATCGGGGCATTGCCCCCGATGCGTTTTTTTTATTACACCCACCACGTCACGGGCGAATAGCGGCGAATAAATTCGCCGGCATGATTCGCCCCTACGTCACGGGCGAATCGCGGCGAATGAATTCGCCGGCATGATTCGCCCCGACGTTCTTCACGGAATCTTGATGCAATCTTGGTAAAACTACGGAACGTATGGCGCATTCCAATGGTCTATTGTATGTATCGATTGTGCTACGGCACACACCAAGGAGTTGGGTCATGAATCGTAAATCAGTAGTTATTGCAATTATCGCCGCATTGATTTTGGTTGTTGGGATTGGTGCAGTGGCGGCAGCCACAACCCCTGTCCGTGATGGTCAAAACGGTGGTGGCCAAAACGGCACCACACAAAACACTAATGCCCGTGGTGGCCAAAACGGTGGTGGCCAAAACGGTGGTGGTCAAAATGGTGGTGGCCAAAATGGTGGTGGCCAAAATGGCGGCGTGCAAGCCATTCGCATCCAATGTGATGTTGGCCAGGTCGACAACGTCGATCCCATCGTGATGCCGGGTATGGCTGGGATGAGTCACTACCATCAGTTTTTTGGTAATCGGTCGACCGACGAAAACACCACCACTGCCTCGTTGCTGGCCAATCGCCCCAGCACCTGCCGGAACCGCGCCGATTTTTCGGCCTACTGGGCCCCACAGTTGTGGCAGGGCAGCACTGCCATCGCCCCCACCAGCATAACGATACTGTACGCCAAAACAGTCACGAGTGCAGTGGTCGCCCACCCCGCTGGCATGGCGTTGATTGCTGGTAACGCCAAAGCCACCACTGCCCAAGATTTGTCGGTTGTGTCATGGTATTGTGGCAACAACGTCCAACACGGCTCTGCCACACCACCGGTCTGTACCGACAACCAAGATTTGGTCGGCTTGATCCGCTTCCCCGAATGCTGGAACGGCAAAGACATCGATTCGACTGACCACAAGAGCCACGTGACCTACGCCGTCAATGGGGTGTGTGCTGCTGGCACGGTCGCTTTGCCCCAACTCCAAATGCACATTCACTACCCAGCCCAGACCGATGTGAGCACCTTGGCCATGTCGTCCGGTTCGATCTTCTCGCTCCACGCCGACTTCATGAATGGCTGGAACCAACGCGGCTTCGAACGCCAAGTGGCTCAACGCCTACGCTAATCATGATGGTGACCGCGACGCATCGGGGCATTGCCGCCGATGCGTTTTTTTTGATACATTTGGGTACAGACGCAGCCTGCTGCGCCTCGCGTAAATCCCTGCGGCGGGTAATGGGAAGCCGCAGCGGGCTGCGGCTCTACTCTGCTACACTACACATAATAAATTACCGTGAGTGACGTTTTGTATGACACACCTCAATGAATCCCAACAAACGGCGGTGACGCACGGCGATGGCCATGCCTTGGTACTGGCTGGGGCAGGTACCGGCAAAACCACCACCCTGCTGGCTCGCGCCAAAGAATTATTGCGCCGGGGTGTACGCCCTGACGAATTAATCCTCGTGACCTTTACCCGCCGGGCTACTCGCGAAATCCGCGAACGCTTGACTCACGATCTCGGCGATTCATCGAGCCAAATCCGGGTGGGCACCTTCCACCGTATCTGCCTCGATTTGATGCGCCTTGAGCCCGATGCCTTTGATATGCGCGCCTTTACGGTCATCGACGAAGACGACCGCGAGCAATTGATGCGCCTAGCCCGGGGTGCAGTGCTCCCCAATGACCAAAGTGATAAATCAAATTTATTGCCCAAAGCCAGCCAGCTGGTGCAGTGGTATTCGTATGCCCGCAACGCCAACATCCCGATTAGTGTCTATGTACAAAATCAAAAACTCTTTGAAGATGCCCAACTCGCCTTGGTGCTCTCGGTCTATACCGAATACGATCAGCGCAAGGCCAACGCCCGCTACCTCGATTACGACGATATTTTGTGGCGCTGTGCCGCGATTTTGACCCAACGCAAAGATGTACGCGACCGGATTGTATCGCGCTTTCGCCACGTACTGGTCGACGAAATCCAAGACACCAGCAAATTGCAGTGGCTATTGCTCCACGCCCTACGCCAAAAAGCCCAGTTGTTTTGTGTGGGTGACGATGCCCAGAGTATTTATGCTTTTCGCGGGGCTGATTTCGCCACCGTGCACCATTTTGATCAACTGGTCAAAGGGGGCACCGTTTATCGCCTGACCGACAACTATCGCTCAACCCAAGAAATCCTCGACATCAGCAACTGGCTACTGGCCCAATCTCCTTTGCCCTACAACAAAAAACTAGCCGCCGTGCGGGGCATGGGTCCCACGCCACTCCTCGTGGAATGCGACGATGATTTGGGCCAAGGGCAGTGGGTGGCAGGCGACATTCAACGCCGACAATCTACCGGTGTGTCGTGGCAGAGCATGACGGTGCTGGTGCGCACTGCCTATGCGGCCCGAGCTATCGAGGCGGCCTTAATCGAAAAAACGATTCCCTACGTGTTTATGGGTGGTACGAGCCTGCTCAAAGCGGCCCATGTACGCGATTTGTTGGCGTTGTTGCGGGTAGTTATCAATCAGCGTGACGAAGTGGCCTGGATGCGCTATCTGACCCTTTTTAAAGGTATCGGCGATCGCACTGCTGAGCGGTGGATTCAACAAATCGCGGCCTGTAGTGATTTGTCGCAGGTTACCACGTTTTTGTATCGTGCCAAACCCGAACCCCAAGGCCCCGCCATGCCCGTGATGCATCTGCTATCGGGCGAACAAACGCCGGTGGCGGTGGTGCAGGCGGCGCTCGACGCCATGACACCGTTGCTGTCCGTCAAATACCAATTTGAACAGTGGGAACAGCGCGTGCGTGACTTGGAATTGCTGGTGCGGGTCGCAGAGCGTTTCCGTAGCCTCGACGCCTTTGTCGAAGAATTTGTGCTCGACCCATTACACGCCAGCCAGTTCAATCCCCCCGACGACGCCGTGGTGATTTCGACGGTGCATGCCGCCAAAGGCACCGAATGCGACGTGGTTTATTTGGCGCGGGCCGACATCGGCCAATACCCCCACAGCATGGCCAAAGACGAGGCCGAGGTCGAAGAAGAGCGCCGCGTGTTGTATGTGGCTTTGACTCGCGCCAAAGACGAACTCATCATCGTGCGCTCGCCCGAGCTCATCGGCACCTGGGGCGTGCATTACACCTTCCTCGATACCTTGCCGGCCGGCTTGACCAACCGCGTGGCTGCCGGCAATCGCCGCCGCGAGGCTTGGCGCGATCTGCTCATGTCAGGGGGCGTGATTCCCGACATCGAGGAGTGAGCGGAAGGTGTATTCGTGGTATTCGGCCACTTTGGCAAACCCAAGGTTGGTATAGAGTGCTTGGGCTGCGGCGTTGTGGGCGCTGACATTGAGTCCGATATGCCGGATGCCGGCGGCCTGTAATTGCCCCAACAAATGGGCACAGACGCTCCGGCCGTAGCCTTGGCCCCGCAGGCTGGGCAGGGTAGTGACATTGCCGAGGGCGGCCACCCCTTCGCTAGTCGAGACGACATGGATGCCGGCGGTGGCCACAATCCCTGCGCCCTCACGAATCCCCGCATAAAACCCGGTCTGGAGCATGCGCGGGTCAAACCAATTACCCGGGTAGGCTGCGGCATACAAGCGTTCGAGGGCGGGGATATCGGCTGGGCTGAGCAAGGTGGCGCGCTGGTCGGTGGCAGCTATGGCCGCGTGACCGTCAGCCAGTCCCATTTTGAAATAATGGCCATGGTGGTGGGCCTGATAGTGGTCCGCCAGCGCTGCGACAGCATGGGCATCGACATGGGCATAAAACGTGCGGGGCAAGACGACAGCCAGTGCCTGCAGGAATGCGGCGTGGTCGTCGCGAGTGGGGTTGGCGTGGCTCAACAGTACCGGTAAATCGCCCGGCATATACACGAGTGCGAGCTGGGTGATTTGGCCAGCCTCGAGCCAACCATACCAGACGGTATGCGGCCAAAAAAACGCATCGAGATCGCCGATTTCGTAGATATACAACAGTGGGTTGTGCATGGCATAGGCCCGGATGGTGGCTTTGTCGTGCAGGGCAATAAGTTGCGGCATCGATTCCTCCCTATGAACAATGCCCTATTGTAGCAGGACACGCAGACCTGATTGCGGTATGCTTAGTAGGACAATCACCACCAAGGAACCCGTACATGCTGACCCTTTATCTGATCTCGACCATACTGTTGATTCTCGCCCCTGGCCCCAATATGGTGATGATGATTGCCTTGGCGAGTAGCCAAGGGGCGCGGGCTGGCCGTATCGCGGCATTGGGCTTGATGAGTGGTGTGTTGGTGCATACGGTGGTGGCCACCACGGGCGGGTCGTTGCTATTTGCCCAGTGGCCCAGTGGCGTGTATGCCATTCGCCTGCTCGGTAGCCTGTATTTGATCTACATCGGTGGCCGGATGGTTTGGGCGCAGTTGTGGGGCCAGTCGCGGGCGGTGGTGGGGGTGGAGGTGACACGTACGCCATATATGCAGGGATTGATTTCAAGCATCACAAATACCAAAACGCTGGTATTGTTCGTCAGTTTTTTACCGCAATTTATGGATGTACAAAAAAATATCGCTGGCCAGTTTATCGTGCTCGGTGCGATTTATGCCGGCTTGACGCTGGGGATTTATGGGCTGATTGGCAGCCTAGCCGGCTGGGCCGGCGCAGTATTGCAACAGCCGCGGGTGCAACGAGGCCTGCGCATCGTGGCGGGCAGTGTCATCGCCGGGCTGGGGGTGTGGGGGGTGTGGTAGGGGGGAGTTGGTGAAAATAACAAGCCACATGGGCGGTGACGATGAGTCACCGCTATTTTGTGCCAAAAATTACAAGCACGATGGCGAGGAATGGTGGTTGAATTAGGGAGAGGGTTGGAATGTGTGAAAGAGTGAGATATGAAATTTTCAATATATTATTGGGTTGCAGGAATCTGCGTAGCAGTCATGTCTATGGGGGCATTGGCACATGCGAATCGGGCATTTGCCATTGTGAATCCCGAGGTAATTGCAACAAGTACGCCAACACGGACGAATACGCGGACACGGACCAATACTCGAACTGCGACGAATACGCCGACTCCATCAAATACCCGCACCAATACCCCAACTCGGACAAATACGTTGACCCGCACAAACACACCGACGCGCACAAACACACCGACGCGCACCAATACCCGCACACGCACGGCAACGCGTACGGCCACAAATACATTTACCCCATCAAATACGCGCA
>CAISXI010000185.1 GCA_903889425.1 uncultured Roseiflexaceae bacterium
CGAAGAATGGTATGAAGGCTGGGGCGATGGAGACGATGTCGTATGGGACACCCAATGGTATGTCAACCAAGGTTGGGGCGGCAGTGGCAACGGCTGGATTAGTGGCGGCATCTGGTTTGCTGGTCGGATTAGCAGATAGCTGCCACTCCCCGCGACTGTACCTATCAATGGCGATATGTGCAGTTGCGGGGGAACTCTTTTTTTACACACACACCAACAGTGCATCGCCAGCCCGTCATTACTGCAGTAAAAAATAAAGGAAGCACACATTGCATCACACACGAAAAACCCCACTCTATGGGCTGAGCATTGTGTTGCTCTATCTCGTATCGACCTTTGATTGGGCACTCCAGCCCACACCAACTGCCCATGCCACCATCCGCACCCTCAACCCAGCCCAAACCGACATGGCGGCGCATGCCGTCGGCGGGGAATGGCATGACGGCACGGTGGCACCAAAAGTGGTCGATTTTGGTGGCAATCCGGCGGCTACCACGATTGGCGGCATGGATCAATGGCTCAAGACAAAACAGGCCAAAGTAAGCGCACCCGCCCAGAACCCGAATATTTTTGGCACCAAACGGTTATTGGTTATTCGGGCGGCGTTTAGCGATTCACTCAATCGCCGATTTACCAATAGCGAATTACTCAATCAAATTTTCAACCCAATCAACGATATATTTCGTGCCACATCGTATGGTAATTTCACCGGGTGGCAGGTGACCTTTGCCGACCCCGTCGTGCTTTCTAATCCCCGCGGGCGCTATATTTTGGGGAACAATCAATTGTGGAACGACGACGACGATTTTTCACAACAACTCGTCGAAGATATTTTGAGTGCCAGCAATGAAGCAACCCTCGAACCATTAATCGAAAACACCGACACCGTGGTGATTATGATGAATAATGAGGTGTCAGATAATAAACCGGCCATCCGTGCGGTCAATAAATCTCGGCGAGACATGGACTTTGGGGTATTTGACTGGGGCGATGAACTCAATACTATTTTCATCGATGAAGGTGGAGTCAGACTCGATAACAACGGCATGCCAATCGCCGGAATGGCCACGAGTGTCGACTTACTCAAGGGCTGGATGATGCACGAACTGGGCCATGCCCTGCAATCATATGCCAGCCTTGATGAAATATATCACCCCAGCAACTATAACAATTTGTACGAGGTGTTAGATAGCAATATGCCAGGGCATATGAGTGCGATGCTCAAAACGGGCACGTTTAATCAATGGATGCCTGCCTCACAAACCGTCACCGTCACTGCATTTAATCAAAACGCCTCCAACGCCATCTGTCTGCGGGCCATTGAATACGACTACCGCGACAATCCTACCCCGCAAATTTTGCGTATCAATTACCCAGATTTTTATTATCTGGTCAGTGCCCATCGCCGCGTCAATGGCGATGAACTCAATGCAAATTGGACAGACCAAATCCCCTATGGCATCCCCGAAGAAGGCATTCTAATCGAACGCGTGATAAATCGGGGTACGCAATGGAAGGACGTCAATGGCGACGGCATGCGCCAAGATGACGAAGTCCAGGATTGGCGCTCGATTGTGCGGGGATTCACCGGCTACTATGACCCTTATAGTGCCCGGAACGACAGCAGGCTATGGGGGAATGGTACTGCTTTTGGCATCGATACCGATGGCACTCCCGGAATGGATACGACAGACGGACTGAATATAAGTGTTACCTCGCAGCCCAATGCCGACACATGGTGTGTCAAATTGAGCTTTCGCAATAGTGCCCGAACACCTGATGTGGGATTGGCGTCGTGGCGGCAGCCCCCCGGCGAATCGTACGAATCAACCGACATTTGGATAGATAGCCCGCTCAACGGGTATGGTACCTTTCGCTATGGCATGTGGAACGACCTCGATAACCAGAGCGTGCCTCGTGGTAATGGCGACGACCCGGCCATCGGCTCAATCAACCGCGTCTATGCTCGCATCCACAACTACGGATTGCGCGCCGCTACCAACGTCAAAGTCCAGCTCCAAGTCAGCAACCCACTAGGAGTCGGTATACCCCGCACCAATGGCTGGCGCGATTTGGGAGTCCAGCTCACGGCAGCGCAATTCCCCGCCTTGGCCAGCATCCCCGCCCAAGGGTATACCGACGTGTATGTCGACTGGGCGCCCGATGTGACATTGACACCAGCGCAAATTGCCGCCGGCGTGTTCCAATTACATAGTTGTGTGCGGGTAGTAGTGAGCCCCGTTGATGGCGAAACGATGCTCGGCAATCAAGACGGCACGGAAGAACAAGAAAACATTCAAAACTTTGAAGCGACACCCACCCGTAGCCCCACCTTTACGCATACGCTGACCTTGACGAATGACACACTCAATAACACCATCGTCTATCTCAATCAAGCCAACACGTTGCCCGTGTCGTGGACACTTACCATCAACAACAATGACCGCGATATCGCCATCCCCGCCATGACCGGCAGCGCCCCAATCAGCGTGACCGTACCAATCACCGTCACAGCGGCAGGGAGTAGCGTGGTGGGGAGTAGTTTCGTCGTCGAAATCAGTGCCCTCGAAAATCGTGAACTCATCAACCAGTCGAGCCTCATTACTGATCCCGTCTACCTGCGCACCCACCCCGACCAAAAAAACATTGGCGGCTTCAACTTCACCGTCAATGTGCTGGCCGATACCCAGATTCAATGCAACGCCTATGGACGCGGCGGGAGCTACGTCGAAGTCGTC
>CAISXI010000186.1 GCA_903889425.1 uncultured Roseiflexaceae bacterium
AAGCCGAATTATTTGGCGTGCATGTGGGGTCAGCGGTGATTTGGTATCGGCCATTACAGCGCGTCGGTCGCTACGTCAGTGGTAAAGCGATGGATGACCGCATGCCACTCGCAATTATGGACGTATTGCTCCATGACCTCGATGTGGCGACGTTGGGGTGTGAGCTGTGGTTGGGCGCCACCATCCAAGAAGAAAACGGCCTGCATGGCGCGCGGGCTATGGGCATCCGTGGCAATTTCGCCATGGCCTTGGCTCTCGATGTCGGGCTGACCGGTGATGTGCCGACAGTGGGGCTGCGTGAATACGACGCCCGCCTCGGTGGTGGTCCCACGCTGGTGCACAAAGACGCCGCGATTCAGTATGACCGGCGGCTACTGTGGCATTGTGCCGATTTGGCCGGCCAAGCGGGCATCGCGTATCAACACGGTGTCTATGCCAATTATGGCTCAGATGGTGCGGCATTCATTGATGGCGGCATCCCCGCCTTGCTGATTGGTATCCCCACCCGGTATACACATACCGCCTTTGAGATGGTCGACCCCACCGACATCGATGCCACAATTCGCTTATTGCATGCCTTTGTGCAACAGCCGCCGCTGTGGTAGTTTTTTCGTAGCATGTTTTGTTGGTAAAGGAATGGGCGATGCGACAACGGCAAGCGGTAGTGCTTGGTGGTGGGGGTGGGGCAAGTGTTGCATTACACGCGCTCCCCGATACATTTCACAAAACGGCCATTATTGCCGTGACCGATACCGGTCGATCGACGGGGGTGGCGCGTGCCATTGGTGGCGATATGCCGGCCCCTGGCGATATCCGCGCCACGATTGCTGCCACGGCCCAAAATCCGCAATTTGCCCAACTACTACAACACCGCTTTGATGGCACGGGAATGCCTGATCTGGCGGGGATGGCCATGGGCAATCTGATGCTGGCCGCCTTGTATCGTGAGCTTGGCGACTTTGCCGCGGCGGTGGCAGCCTTGGCCGCACTCGCGCAATCTGCCGTGACGATACTGCCGGTGAGTGCGGTGAGCACCCAACTCTGTGCCCATTTGATTGATGGCAGCGATCACATCGGTGAGTTCGCCGTGCGCGCCCCTCACAAAGCCCCCATCGCCACCTGTCGACTGATGCCACCGGCACCCGCAGTGCCGGCGGCTTGTCAAGCAATTCGCGATGCCGATATTGTCCTAATTGGGCCAGGCAGTTTTTATACCACTCTCCATGCCGTCTTGTTACCTGATGGTATCCGCGCAGCCCTCGCCGATTGTCGCGGTAAAGTGGTGTATGTGGCCAATACCACCACCCAAACCGGGCAGACAGAACACCTCGACATCGTCGGGCATGTGGCGGTAATGGCGGCGTTGTTGGGGGCTGGGGTGCTCGATGTGGTACTGCTCAATAATCGTCCGGCGACGGCCAATCAGATTGCCGCGTTGGGCCGTGAGGGATTGCGCCCATTGACTCTTGCCCCCGAAGATATTGATTTGATTACTGCCATGGGTATTCAGGCCTTGGCCATGCCACTCAGTGAAGTAGACGATGCGCAACGGGTCTTGTGGAACAAACAAGATACCGTGCGCCACGATATCGCGGCCTTACGTGCCGCAATAATGACAGTGTTGTCATAAAAGGAGCCTGTGATGTCCCCCATGCCCAACCATGCCCCCCTCGCCACTTTCCAGGAATACAGCCCCGCCGAGATGGCGCAACGGGCCACGGCCTTTCGTGAGCAGATGCAACGGCGGCGCTCGATTCGTATGTTTCGCGATCAAGCGGTGCCCCAACAAATTATCGAAGAAGTGATTCGCACCGCTGGGACGGCGCCGAGTGGTGCAAATCAACAGCCGTGGCACTTTTGTGCGGTGAGTAATCCTGACATGAAGCACCGCATTCGCATCGCCGCCGAGCAAGAAGAGCAGGCGTTTTATAGTGGTCGTGCCCCCACCGAATGGCTCAATGCCTTGGCTCCGTTGGGCACCAATGCCAGCAAACCATTCCTCGATATCGCCCCGTGGTTGATTGTCTGTTTCGCCGAAAGTTGGCACTTTACCGCTGACGGTGGCAAAGGCAAAAACTACTACGTGACCGAATCAATGGGGATTGCCATCGGCATGTTGATTAGCGCGATTCATAATGCCGGCTTGGTGACGCTGACGCACACCCCTAGCCCGATGGGATTTCTTAGTGAAATTTGTGGCCGGGGCGAAAACGAACGAGCCTATTTGTTATTGCCCGTAGGTTACCCCGCCGAGGAATGCGAAGTGCCGATTATTACCAAAAAACCACTTTCCGATATTGCCACGTTTTTTGGCTAACGACAAAAAAAAGACCGCAGGATACACATCCTGCGGTCTTGGACACCAGTAACTATTTTCATTACTTCAAAATATAATAGGCGCCGCGTTTATCGCCAATCCGCAAAAAGATGCCCCGT
>CAISXI010000187.1 GCA_903889425.1 uncultured Roseiflexaceae bacterium
ATCCATGGTGATGGTTTTTTAGATGAATCATTCCTTGGGGCGGATTTGCCCACTCGATGCACGATTATCATTATTTTCAGTGGTTGGTGTAGCCTGTTCTTGGCGTTCTTTGACCACGGCAATCGCTGCGTCAGTCAGGCGTGTCCCCCAAAACGTCATCAAGGTGGCAAACAACAGCAAATGCAAAATAATTACTAGTGATGATGCAACGAATAAAAGCGAGGCAATCAGAATCATGATTAATGACGCCCCGGCAATCGTAAACATCAACCCCGCGGCATTGCGCATCGTGACACTGAGTGATGCTTCGGGTTGGATTTCGCTCAGTGGCAGTAAGTATGCGAGATAGCCCAACCAGAGAATCGATAAATCAAAAAACAAAATAGTCAATACCAGCGGCATGGTGGCGGTATTACTATAAAACCACATGTTGAAGATACAGGTATAGAATACAATCGCCCATACATAGTGCAATACAATCCGCTTGCGTAGATTGATCCATAAGCTATCCCACACATTGCGGATACTGACGGCGCGGCCGTCGGCAATCCGCCTTGCCAAGTGTGCCAGCCCGCCGTTGGCAATCGCCAAGGGTAATGGGGCGAGTACTGCCAAAATAAATGCGCCGACGTAGTATTTGGCAGTGAAGTTGCCATACAGCAAAATAGGGAGTGGCAGGGCAATCAGGCACCACAAAACATTCATAAAGACATTGAGAAACAATTCTTCAAAATAGTCTTTGCATCCTGCCCAAAAAGTCCGAAACGCTAACATGGGTTACTCCTTGCGTGTTGAAGGGGTGCGTTGAGCCATAATTGTAGCGAGACGTTGAATCTCGCGGTATTCTTGCCACGGCCACGGTGCCGGTATCAACCACGCAGTGAGGTACGCAATTGATGCCGTCCGCCGTGATTGAATCGCCCGGCGTTGGGTAAGTAGTGTTGGTACGTCGGTGAGGATACTCAGGCGCCCTGCGATCCCCGCCCACTGGCCACCGATTGCAAGTGCCACACTCGCGGCAATGTCGTAGCAAATGATGGCAGGCCCGTAGCGCCACCACAATGCAGTTGGTAAACAACGGATAAGCGTGCGCCAGCGATTTCGGCCGAGTAATCGTTGTTTGAACGGGGACCCTTGCCCGCTGGTGGCCGAATAGACATGGCGGATATGGGCAGTGGGCAGGTGGATACTTTGCCATCCGCGCAATAGCGCCCGCCACGCCAAATCAACATCTTCGAGATAATTAAAAAAATCATCGGCAAAAAAACCAATGTCTTCAATCATTGCCCGGCGCAACAATACCGCTCCGCCGCTCGCACCTGCAATGGCTTGCGGGTTGGTAGGGATGTCTGCGAGTGGTCGGGTCATGTCGCGATCAATCGCAACCCCGTCGCGACGGAGCACGATGCCACTCGAAGCCACCAAATCAGGGGCATGATCAAACACCAACGTCGCCGCAATCGCCCCGGTGTGGGGTAGGCAGGTTGCCGCCATTTGGCGTAATTGCGTGATGGCATCAGGTGCCACAAAGGCATCATTGTTGATGAGGAGTATCCAGTCGTGGCGACAATCTGCAAGGGCGGCGTTGTTGCCTCCCGCAAATCCCTGATTGCGGGGTAATGCGATGACTTCTACCCACGGGAATGCAGTGTGGAGCCATGCCACGCTGCCGTCATGCGAACCATTATCAACCACGATAACCTGATCGTTGGCCTCAATCGCCACCTGGAGGTAATCCAAGCACTGTGGTAACAAATGCCGCCCGTTCCAATTGACAATCACAACCGATATCGCCGGATTGTTCATGGAGTGCTGCCACGCAACATCCGCCACCAGCGCATCCAATTGGGCTCAATCGGCGCAACTATGGTGGGCGGCGTGGTCGTATTTGGGTTAATGGTATTTGTGAGGGTGGTCGTAGTGCTGACGGTGCTGACGGTGCTACTTACGACTTGGTCGGGGAAGGTGGGCATCAATACCGTATCACCAGCCCGGGCATAGCCCAGTTGTTCGCGTGCGATTTGCTCAGCATAGTCGTTTGACTCAACATATGCGACACTTTGTTGAAGTGTGGCATTTTCGCTACTGAGGCGCGCTACATCGGCACGCACTTCCTCGCGGAATTGTTCGAGTTGGGCTTGCCGAATGATTTGATTCACAAAACTATACAAGAAAAAAGCCCCCATTACCAACACAATCAGTGTGGCAGGAGACATACGCCGACGGCCAAACAACGATGGTATGCGCCAAATTGATTGGCGCATACCTGGTTTGGATGTGCTACGCGTGCGCGGACGCTGCGTCATATGGACACCGATATACGATTATTTGTCGCCACGATTGGTGCGGGGGGCTTCGAGCAACAACGGTTCGTCGGCGTTAGCTGACATGGTGCTTTGACCACGGAACAAACCGCCTGGCTCGATGTGCAATGCGGATGTCATGATGTCGCCCCATACCTTACCGGTTGGCGAAATCTCGAGTTGATCGACAACCGTGATTTCACCACGGACTGCACCAGATACATGACAGTTTTGTGACTTGATGGTGGCGATGACCCGACCGGTCTCGCCGATAATCAAATTACCAAGCACTTCGACGTCACCTTCGACGGTGCCGTCAATCCGCATGTTGCCGTCTGACTTGATCGTTCCAACAAAGCTGGTATTGCTCCCGATGACTGTTTCGGGCTTGGTGTTGCTCACCGTGGTGACCGCAGTCTGGGGTTTTTTTCCACCGAACATGAAGTTCCTCCGTCTAGTGTCAGGCAATTACGTGGTGCGAGGAAGATTGATCAAATGATAACGCGATTGCCGACAAATACACACTATTCAGCACCCACAAGAGTCTGTTACGCCGTTATTATAAGTCAGTGGCGTGGCAGTGGCAAGCACCAAAGTTATCAAACAGATGACAGAAACACTGGTTTTTATCCTGGTTTATGATAAATTCATAACAAAATGTGCCGTTCACTCGTCTTTTCTCTCATATCGAAAAAAGTCATATATTGATAAATACTGCATTCTAATCATCAATATTCCGGTTGACTGCATATTTTTGCGTAGTCTGTCTTATGGGAATGTGAGAAATAATTAATTTTTCTACATATATCAATACTCATCCAAAATCAATGCCGAAACTGCATGGATTGGCGAGTTTTTGTGAGATTTTCGGCATACTGTTGCGTTCAATCAAAATGTGGTTATCCCTTGTACCCATGAGTCGCCAAAAACTGTCTGTCGGTACGGCTCAGCGGCGCCGTCGCCAGCATATCAGGCCGGCGTTGCAAGGTACGCAACAGCCGTTGTTGCCGGCGCCAAATGGCGATGTCGCCATGGTGGCCGCTGGCCAGTACTGCGGGGATTTCTTGGTCTTCCCAGTTGGCTGGGCGGGTATAGTGCGGGTACTCAAGTAACCCATCACTGTGTGATTCTTCGGCCACTGATTCAGTTTTGATGACCCCATCGACATAGCGCGCAACCGCATCGATGATTACCATCGCCGCCAACTCTCCACCAGTCAGCACATAATCACCAATCGAGATTTCTTGGTGTACAAAGGTGGTGCGTACCCGCTCATCGATTCCTTCGTAATGCCCACAAATCAACATCATGCGCGGGATTTGACTGAGCCGGAGCACCATCGCCTGATTAAACACTTCGCCATCAGGTGACAAATACACCACATGTGGCGGGGTATCATCAGCTGCTGACACCGTTCTGATACACGCCGCGAGCGGAGCAGTTTTCATCACCATCCCTGCCCCACCCCCATACGGCGTATCGTCGCAGGTGCGGTGGCGATCACTGGCATGGTCGCGGATATCGTGCACGTGCACGGCCAGTTTTTCGGCTTGAATGGCTCGTTTGATAATACTGGTATTAAATGGGCTGGTAAACATATCGGGGAAGAGCGTTAGTACATCAAACCGCATCAGCACACACTCCAATTTCGACATCAACTTGTAATGATTATTTGCGTAATTATCCAGTATAATAGCACACATGTGCTATCACAGAACGTCGTGCTTGTATTGTACTATACCGCATACGACTGATGGGTGACCTGAGTAATGATTCTTTAAATGGAGGTTTTCTATGGCAATCCAAATTGGTGATATGGCGCCTGATTTTGCCTTGCAGGCCGATGATGGCACCACGGTGCAGTTGTCCGCGTTGCGGGGGCGTACCGTGATTATCTACTTTTATCCCAAAGACGACACCCCTGGCTGCACCACCCAATCGTGTGGCTTCCGTGATCGCTATGCTGAAGTCACCGCTGCCGATGCCATCGTCCTCGGTATCAGCCCCGATTCGGTCAAGTCGCACGTGGCCTTCAAACGCAAATTCGATTTGCCCTTCCCACTGCTGGCTGATGTCGACCACACCGTATGCGAGGCTTATGGTGTCTGGTCCGAAAAAAGCATGTACGGCAAAAAATACATGGGTGTGACCCGTAGCCACGTCGTCGTGGCCCCTGATGGTACATTTGCTGACGTGCAAATCAAAGTCAGCCCCGAAGAAAGCATCAGCCGCGCCTTGCAACAATTGACGAAGTAGGAGGAAGCAGATGGCTCCACGAATTATCACCGGCGAAAGCACCCGGCGCCTGCGTTGGATTGTCACCCTCCAAGGAGGCCTCGAAGCCTTGTTCCGCACCCGCCGCGACGTACTGGTCGCTGGTGGCGTGCCGTGGTACACCACGCCTACCGCCACTACCTTTGCCACTCCCGACGTCTTTGTGACCTACGGCGTGGCTCGTGGCGAGCGTACCGCCTATCGCCAATGGGACGAAGCCAACATCGCGCCCCACGTCGTGTTTGACGCCTTTGCCCCCGGTATGAGCATGGTGACCATTTGTCGCCGCCTCAAGTTTTATGAGCGCGCCGGCGTCGAAGAATACTACATGTATGACCCCGATGCCGGTGAAGCCATGGGCTGGGTCCATAACGGCCAACAATTCGAAGAAGTCGACGCCCTGCATGGCTGGCAAAGCCCCCGCCTCGGCGTCGGCTTTGTGATCGAAAACGGCGAATTATCCTTGAGCCGCCCCGATGGCGAACGCTTCATGAGCTACGTCGAGCTCGCCGAATCCTACGAACGTGACCACGAACGCGCCAACCAAGAACACGAACGCGCCGAACAAGAACGAACCCGCGCCGATCATCATGCCGCCCGCGAAAAAATGCTGATGGCCCGTTTGCGTGCCTTGGGCTTTAATCCTGACGACGTCACCTCCGATAATTTCGCCGAAAGTATCGATACCAGCGAAACCCAATCGGTCGAATAATCCCCCCACCAAATCCCCCGCCGCTCATTCTAAAGCGACGGGGGATTTTTTATTGCGTATATTTACGGTTGCTTCGCGTCCGCGATTGTGGTGAACGCCGGCAGAGTGCGCTATCAACGGCGGCCTTTTCAATCAAAAACCCCTGCAGACTCACATGAAGCGGGATGCCCTGTTGCCTTGCCCAATCACACAGCTGCGCTGGACTAATGTGACAGCGTTGGGCGGCCGCGGTAATCGTTTCGAGCTCTTGGCGTCGCAGGGTGTGGTGGATCACTGCGTTGAGCCCCGGCCAGTTGGTACTGTTGTTCATTGGCATGCTCCTTGACCCATTCCAAAAACGTCTGACGATCACAGCGCCACATCCGCGCCCCCCCCAAACAGCTCCCCGGCAACGCATCATTGGCGATTTGGTGGAGCAACCATGCTAGCGGGATGCCACAGCGCGTGACTACCTCGCTCAGCGTCAAGACTTCGGGGAAGGTGGTGATGCCACCCTGCTGGATGATTTGCGCCAGCGCGTGGGGGGCAGGGTGGTCGGCAGGGAGTGTCATGTGTGACATGCGTACCTCCTTACATACACGATTGCGATTAGACTGAATGGGATGTGCATACTCTAATGCATCACTTTTCTCCCGTATATCCCCCAAACAAATGTAATGACATCCCCTATTTTTTATTTTCTTTTTTGAAAAAATATCCGGCGCATAGAACGTGAATAAGCGCAATGTGATAGTCCTTCCCGACGCGCACCAACCCCCCACAGACCACGCGCATGAGCGCAGTCTGTGGGGGGTGAGTTATCTGGCAAAACTACATCATGCCGGCTTCATCATCGTCATGCTCATCGGCATGGGCGGTGAGAATCATTAGGCCGTTGTCACTGGGCATCATCGACATGGCGCGGAAGCGGTGATCGCGGCTGGGTTGGGGCGTGTTAGCCGCACACGGGGTGCCAAACTTGGGTTGGGCATAGGGCATGTGGGTGTTACCACGAGCCAAAATATGCAAGTAGTTGGCCAAGTCACCATCCCACGGCGCCCCATGATTCCATGGCACTGCCGAGCGCGCATTGCAGTAGTGCGCCACAAACGAGCGCCGTAAGCGATCACGGCTATTGTTGGTGTGTGAGCGGTGCAACACATGCCCACCAAAAAAGACCACATCGCCGGGGTCGGCTTCGACTTTGACTTCGCGACCGGGGTATTTGGCGGCGATTTTGGTCAGGCCGTTTTTGTGTACGTCGGTGTTACTGGCGCCATAGATTGGTTGCATGTCGGCGATGAGCTGGTCGCCATTGGGGGATTGGCCGTCGCTATCGGGGTAGACCGGTTCGTTTTGGGAACCGACCGTCATCCACAAACAGCCGTTTTCTTCATCGGCACGGTCAATCGCCAACCAAGCGCCAATCAAGGTGTCGGGGAATGTGGGAATATAATAGCTGTCTTGGTGGTAGCCTTGGCCTGGCTGACCCGGTTGTTTGAAAAAGAGCATCGTTTGCAGTGCGAGGACATCGGGCCCAATCAAGACTTCGAGCACATCGAGGATGCGGGGATGGAGCAAATAGCGCTCGTGAATCTCGGATACGCGGTGGAGCATATGCACCCGCAACCAGTATTGCACCCGTTGTTCGGGGGTGAGGTGGGCGGGGGGAAGTGGCACGCCTTCGATGACTTCGTTGCCTTGGCGCAGGTTTTCGGTATGTTGCACCAATTCAGTAATTTCGGCCGGTGATACCAACCCTTTGACGACTAGGTAGCCTTGTTCGCGGAAGCGCACATATTCGTCAACACTGACATGGTATTGGTCGGTGCGGGTCTGGGCAACGCTGCTCATGACGACTCCTTTATGAGTGAGTGAACCAGTGATTCATCCAATCATAGCATAATCAGTTGCCCTGCTATTTCCCGCGCGTAGTCACTTCCCAGCGGCAGTCAGGTACTTTTTGGCA